>JAOUGQ010000033.1 GCA_029865515.1 Nitrospirota bacterium | reverse complement strand
CGTGCGAAATGCCATTACAGACAAGACGATTTTAATTTCGGTGATGCTGGCCAACAATGAGATCGGCACCATTAATCCCGTGGCGGCCATCGGGAAAGTTGCGAAAGAAAAAGGTGTCCTCTTTCACTGTGACGCCACGCAAGGGGTGGGGAAAATCCCTGTGAATGTTCAGGAAATGGGGATTGATCTGATGTCCTTTACCGCCCATAAGATTTATGGTCCCAAGGGCGTGGGGGCGCTCTATGTTCGACGCAAGGCTCCCAGAGTCCGGTTGGAACCAATGATGTATGGCGGGGGTCATGAACGGGGTATGCGATCAGGAACCCTGGCGGTGCCTTTAATTGTCGGATTTGGCAAAGCCTGTGAACTCTGTGAGCAGGAGATGGCTACGGAGTCTGTGCGAATGGCCAAGATGCGTGATCGACTTCAAGAAGGCATTATGAAGGGGATGGATGAGGTCTATTTAAACGGGCACCCGACCGAGCGGTTGGCGAATAATCTCAATATTAGTTTTGCGTATGTTGAAGGCGAGGCGTTGCTCATGGGAGTGAAAGAAATTGCGCTTTCCTCGGGCTCGGCTTGTACATCGGCCACGCTGGAGCCATCCTATGTGTTGCGCGCCTTAGGGGTTGGGTCGGATTTGGCCCATTCCTCGATTCGATTCGGACTCGGTCGGTTTAATACCGATGAAGAGGTGGAATACACCATTGATCGCATGATCAAGGCGGTGACTCACCTTCGGGAGATGTCCCCGCTTTATGAGATGGCTAAGGAAGGCGTGGATTTGAAAAATGTTCAATGGGCAGCCCATTAATTCGCACAATTGAAGATTCAGACAACATCGTTTCAAAGATAACGGATATTTTATTCCATACAACAGAGGGAGGGATCTTCCATGGCCTATAGTGAAAAAGTCATTGATCATTACAACAATCCTCGCAACGTGGGAAGTTTTCAAAAAGATGCAGAGGATGTTGGAACAGGCATTGTGGGTGCCCCTGAATGCGGGGACGTGATGAAACTTCAGATTAAAGTGGAAAACGACACCATTGTGGATGCGAAGTTTAAGACCTTCGGGTGCGGATCGGCTATTGCCAGTTCCAGCTTGGCGACCGAGTGGCTCAAAGGAAAATCGTTAGAAGAGGCGCAAAAAATTAAGAATACGGATATTGTGCAGGAATTGAACCTTCCCCCCGTCAAAATCCATTGTTCAGTGTTGGCGGAAGATGCCATTAAGGCGGCCTTGGGGGATTATCAAAAAAAGGCAACGGATAAGAAGTCCAAGCCGGCAGAAGCTGCCGCCTCATCCTAAGGCCACTGTCCACGATTTGCTGGAGGGAGAAACGGTGATGGAAACTAAAAGCACGGAACACACTTCAACAGTTGCCCTGACTGATGCGGCCTTGAAAGAGGTGAAACGGTTATTGGATCTTCAGGGAATTACTGAAGGCGGCCTTCGGTTAGGTGTCAAGGGTGGCGGCTGTTCAGGGTTGAGCTATACCGTCAACTTCGATGACAAAATCGGGGAGTTTGATACCGTCACGGAGGTGGATGGCGTCAAAGTGATCATTGATGCCAAGAGTGCCATTTATCTTCAAGGGATGACCTTGGATTACCATAAGGACATGGTGAGCGGAGCCTTTAAATTTATCAATCCTAACGCCACCAAAACATGTGGGTGTGGAGAGTCCTTTTCAGCATAAGACCTAGCCATCTCAATTAATACGGTGATGTGAACACTCGGGCATGGTGTAGTTGACCCATGCCCGAGGCGTCAGAGGCCGAAATTATGGAACATCAGCATCAAGCTCAAGCTACGACGGCAACATCCCGCGAACTTCCCATGGCGCGCAGTATGTGCTGGCACTGCCAATCCGAAGTCACGGGAGAATATCTCTGTGGCCAATGTGTCAAGGTTCAGCCGCTTTCGAGGGATTTGGATTATTTTGCCTGTTTCCAGCTCCCTCGTCTGTTGAATATTGATGAACAATACTTAGAGAAGACATTTTATGAACTCAGTCGAACATTTCATCCTGATTTTTATTCCACAAAAGATGAGTCCGAAAAAGCCATTAGTTTGGGAAATTCCGCTTTTTTAAATGCGGCCTATCGAACCCTGAAAGATCCCATCCAACGTGCGGAATATTTGATCCGGTTGGAAGCCGGAGCGGTGAAAGACATTCGATCGAATCCCCCCGCCGATCTTTTTGAGGAGGTTCTTGAGTTGCAAGAGACCTTGGAGACTTTTCGCCAATTGGCCCCTAAAGGCCCGTCATCGGATCTTGAGGCGCTTCGGAAAAAGCTGCAAGCCGAACGCGAACATCTTGAGAAACGTCAGGCTGAAATGGAGACGTCCCTGCAACACAAGTTTAACGAATGGGATCAGTTGCAAGAACGCGCGGCCCTTTCGGGGCAGGCTCGTGAAGAGAAGAATACGATTTTGCGGGAGATGCAGGAAATTCTCTCGAATCGAACGTATGTGCGGAATATGGTCAACGATTTACTGGAAACGATGGGCTAATCGTCATGACTGAAAAGGATCTGTTGTGAGTCGCATTGTTGGCATCGATTTGGGAACGACGAACTCGCTGGTTGCCTTTATGGATAAGGAGGGGCCTCATGTCATTCCTGGCCCGGATGGACAGACCAAAGTGCCTTCCATCGTCGGGTTAACCGATAACGGGTTGATCGTGGGGGATCCTGCAAAAGCCCATTTAATTCGTGACCCTTCCCATACCATCTACTCCGTGAAACGGTTTATGGGAAAAGGGTTGGATGATGTGAAGGATGAGCTGAAATATTTTCCCTATCATCTTCATGAAAAAAACGGGGTGATTCGAATTGAGATTGGAGATAAAACCTATTCTCCCCCTCAAGTGTCCGCCATGATTCTGAAAGAACTCAAACGGCGAGCCGAGGACTATTTAAAGGAAGACGTCTCCAAGGCGGTGATTACCGTCCCGGCCTATTTCAATGATAGTCAGCGGCAAGCCACTAAAGATGCCGGACTGATTGCCGGGTTGGAGGTTTTGCGCATTATTAATGAGCCGACAGCCGCTTCGCTGGCGTATGGCCTGCAGAAAAAGACGCAAGGGCTGATCGCGATCTATGATTTAGGCGGCGGGACGTTCGATATCTCTATCCTCAAATTAAAGGATGGGATTTTTGAGGTCCTGGCGACCAATGGGGATAGTCACTTAGGGGGGGATGATTTCGATCAACGGCTGGTCGATGTGATGGTTGATGATATGTTCCAAACCCAAGGCATCAAGGTTGAAGGGAACCCCGAATTAATGCAAACCGTCCGGTTAGAGGCGGAACGGGTCAAGATACGGTTGTCGGATGAAACGCAAGCTCAGGCCGTGATCCAACTTCCTAATGGGACATATGAAAAGTTGTGGACGCGGGAGAGCGTGGAATCATTAGTGATGGATTTGGTGGAAAGAACTCTTGGGCCCTGTCGAAACGCGCTCAAAGATGCTGGATTGACCGCTAGTCAGATTGATGAAGTGGTCCTGGTCGGCGGGAGTACCCGCATGCCACTCGTATGGCGAAAAGTGGAAGAACTGTTTGGCAAAACACCTCACTCTGAACTCAATCCTGACGAGGTTGTCGCGTTGGGTGCGGCGGTTCAAGCAGATATTTTAGGCGGGCATACCAAGGATCTGTTGTTGCTGGACGTGACTCCCTTGTCCTTGGGAATCGAAACAATGGGTGGGGTTATGAGTGCGCTGATCCGTCGAAATACGACTATTCCGACCAGTGCCAAGGAAATGTTTACCACCTACGTCGATGGGCAAACCTCGGTGGATATTCATATTCTTCAGGGAGAACGGGAATTGGTCAAAGATAATCGCAGTTTGGCCCGTTTTCAATTAAAGCTTCCTCCCTTGCCGGCTGGGGTGCCACGTGTGGAAGTCAATTTTCTTATTGATGCCAATGGGATCCTTCATGTGACGGCCAGAGATATCCGGACGGGTGAGGCACAATCGGTTCAGGTGAAGCCTTCTCATGGACTGACGGACGACGAAGTGGAAGGCATGATTCGTGATTCTTTCCAATTTGCCGCAGAAGACATCAAGGCGCGTCAGATTATTGAAGCACGGAATGAGGCCAACGCGATCATTGTGGCGACCGAAAAAGCTCTGGTGCGCGCAGCGAATTTAATTAGTGACAAGGAAGCAGAAGGCATTCGCCGCATTCTGCAGCAGCTTGGTGAAGTCAAAGCGGGCGATGATCATCGTGTGATACGGACGAAAATTTCGGAAGTTGAAAAAACGACTCACCATTTAGCTGAAGTGTTGATGGATGCCACGCTCAAAGAAGCCCTCGAAAGTAAGAAGTTATCTGATGTCATTAAATAATTTCTCGAGGTGTGTGGCCGGGGGGGCTTCTGTCATGAGACGATTCCATTAACCTTAAGGGAAGGACTTATGGCGCGGGAATTAACCTGGGGTGATGCTGAAGATATTGGTATTCGGCTGCAGGAAGAGCATCCGGATGTCGATCCGTTAACGGTCAGGTTTACGGATTTACATGGGTGGGTAGTTGCACTTCCTGATTTTAAAGACGATCCCAAAACCTCAAATGAAAAAAAGCTGGAGGCCATTCAAATGGCCTGGCATGAAGAGTATCAAGACGCTCAATCCTGAGAGAGGCAGAGGTGGGCATTCGACCTGCCGAAGCATTCTGTCAAAATGAAGGAAGTTGGCTGGAGGATTCTGAGTTCATCCGATCGAACTCAAAGAAATCCATAGGGTTGGCATTTTGAGGAGCCGCCTTTCCCGGTTCCGTGCCTTTCCGGAATACCTCCGTACCGATGTGGCGGCTGGTCTTTGAGGGCAAGTCCCCGGTTGTGGTGTCTATCTGGGCAAATTGAATGCCTTCAGGGATGGCAAAGGTCATCACGGGTAAGTTTCGAAGTGCTTGGTCCATGAACCGGGTCCATATTGGAAGAGCCGCATGAGCCCCTGATTCCAATCTTCCTAGGGTGCGTACCTCATCAAATCCCACCCATACTCCTGTCGCCAGGTTTGGCGCATACCCGACAAACCACGCATCGTTATAACTATTCGTGGTCCCGGTTTTCCCTGCCAGTGGGCGACCGATGGACTTGGCCAGTCGTCCGGTTCCGCTTTGGATGACGTCCATGAGCATATTGGTAATGAGATAGGCGTTTTCCTTGGTCATGGCTTGTCGAGGTTCGAACAGATGCTGTTCTAAGATCTCTCCGTTCAGATTCTTGGCATGGGTAATCAGGTAGGGCTCAAGCCACAACCCCTGATCGGCGAAGACGCCATACGCGGAGGTGATTTCCTGGAGGGTTACGCTGGAAGAGCCTAAGGCTAACGAGAGGTCCTGGCTGAGAGGACTTCGAATTCCTAGATTGCTGGCGATATTGACCACTTCAGGAACTCCAATTTGTTCAAGCAATCTCACGGTTGCGGCGTTGCGGGAATGACGCAGCGCTTCACGGAGGGTAATGGTCCCAAAAAAGCGTTTTTCATAATTTTCCGGTTTCCATACCCGGTCTAAATCCTCATCTTCATACACCACGGGGGCATCGAGAACCAGGGTAGCCGGCGTCAGACCTTGTTGAAGCGCCGAAGCATAAATGAGTGGTTTGAAGGCTGAACCGGGTTGTCGACGGGCAATGATCGCACGATTAAACTGACTTCGAGTAAAGTCATATCCGCCCACCATGGCTTGAACGGCACCCGTTCTGGGCTCGATGGCGATGAGCGCACCTTCCACGAGAGGAGTTTGTTCCAGGACAAATTCCCCCGACTCGACAGTACCTTTTTTGGGCGCGACTTCAATGATGTCTCCAACCTTCAAGAGCTGGAGAGGAGAGGCCTTGTCACGGACGACCGCCGTTCCTACGTCACCGTTTTTCTCTAGTCGCCGCTGGGCCCAACTCATATCCTCGAATGAGATAGAGCCTTTATAAGTATTCCCAATCAGAATCTGAGCCGATTGTTTGGTCACTTTTGTGACAAGAGCCCGGTAGAGGCCATGGACTAAAGACGCCCTCGGGTTTTGTAACTCCGGAAAGGTATCCGGAGGCGTGAAATCTTTGGTGAATTCAACATGTCCGACAGGTCCGCGCCAGCCTTGACGTTTATCCAATTGCCGGAGACCTGTTCGAACCGATTCTTCCGCACTTTTTTGCATGGCAATATTTAAGGTGGTGTAAATTTGAAGCCCACCCTTGTACACGAGTGTTTCCCCGTACCGATCCACCAAATGCTGCCGGACTTCTTCGAGGAAATAGGCTGCAATAGGCTCTAAGGACTGATGGCGGTAGGATAATGTCGTGGCCATGGCGGCTTGGGCCTCTTCTTCAGTGATATATCCGGCTTCCACCATGCGACCCAAGACCAATTCTTTCCGGGATTTGGCCAGGTCTGGATTCCGATAGGGAGAATAGGTGTTGGGAGCTTTGGGAAGACCAGCCAGGAAGGCGGCTTCGGGAAGGCTCAGGTCAGACACCTTTTTGTCAAAATAGGTTAAGGCGGCGGCGGCCACCCCATAGGCACCGTGGCCAAAATAAATCTGGTTCAAGTACATTTCCAGAATTTGCTCTTTGGTCAGGACCCATTCCATTTTTACCGCGAGAATGAGTTCCTTGATTTTCCGCTGATAGGTGCGTTCGGGTGAAAGGAATAGGGCGCGAGCCAATTGTTGCGTAATGGTGCTGGCCCCTTGGAAGCGACCACCTTTCTTGAGATTGGTCCAAGCAGCCCTGCCGATGCCGACAATGTCTAACCCGGGGTGTTCAAAAAAACGAGAATCCTCTGTCGCAATCACCGCTTGCGTGAGGGCTTGAGGGATTTTGTCGATGGGGGTATAGAGACGGCGCTCGATGAAAAATTGCCCGATGATTTCTCCGTTATCCGCGTAGACTCTTGATACTAAGCTGGGGTGATAGTCTTGAAAGGAGTCGAACGGGGGCAGGTCACGAGTTGCAATCCAGAGAATTCCTGCAACGCCTCCCGTCACTATACAGAAGACGAATAAGGTGGTGACTATCGCAATCCGAAGCCAGGACCAGGTGTGTAGTCTGGAAAGAAAAGGTTTAATCCTACCCATAGATCAAGAAAGAAGGGGCGTAAATTGTGAACGGTTGAGTTGGTATAGGAAGGGAAGGAAATTTCACTGCCTTTTATTTACGATACCCCGAGATAGACTAAAACACAAGGTCGGGTCTCTGTTGCTCAGATGCTATGGTGAGGTGGCCAGGTATTTCCCAGACGATGTCGGGTGGTGAGGTGTTGAGATAAAGAAAAGGAGGAAAAGCCCGAAAGTCTGCGGGGGGTATCCGGCAATGTTGTATACCGCGTGTTTTTTCAGGGCTAAATGGACAATCCTCTAGGCCTTCTGCCAGATTGACAAACTTTTTCACCCCATGTTACCACCAAAGGTCAATTGAAATTTCAGCTTTTCCACCACAAAGAAGGAGAGAGAGCATGTCTACAGATGTTGCTGCAGAAATTAAAGTTGGAGACGTGGCCCCTGATTTCACTTTAAAAGACCAGGATCAAAAGGATATTAAGCTCAGCGATTATCGCGGGAAGAAAAATGTGGTTCTGGCGTTTTATCCTCTGGACTGGAGCCCTGTCTGCACGGGAGAAAATAAATGCTTAACCGATGATTTCCCCAACTTTGAATCGGCCCACGCAGAAATTTTGGGGATTAGCTGCGATAGTTTCTTTTCTCACAAAGCCTGGGCGGATTCCTTGGACCTTAAACATAAATTACTGGCCGATATGCATCGCACCGTATCCAAAGCCTACGGATTGTATTTTGAGCCCCTGAATTGCTCGAAACGGGCGACGGTTATTGTGGATAAGAACGGGAAAGTGGCCTATGCCAAGGTTCAGGAGATCAAGACGGCTCGAGATGATAAAGACATTTTGGCTGCGTTGAAGAAATTGAATTAATCGAGTGGATGGTAAAGACCTAGGGGTGGCCTCGTGGTCCCCTTAGGTCTTTAATCTTTTATGACGAGGCTGTTGATGTCCGGTATCGTTGAAGATGTGAGTGATGACAATTATGAGGGGTTTATGCAAGCTCCGGCAGCGGTCGTGGCGTATGGCATTGCCACCTGTGAACCCTGTAAAGCGTATGATCCCATTCTGGCGGACACCGCTCAACAATATTCAAATGTGCGTTTTGGAAAAGCCAAAATGCATGTCCCTGGACGGTGCCGGGCTATAAAAAAGCGCCATCAATTTGAAACCTATCCCACCACTCATTTCTTCTCTCAAGGAAATCTCCTTCTTACCAAAGAGGGAAAATTAGAAGCTGCCGAATTGGCCGATCTGATTAAGGAATATTTCTCCAATCCAGCCTAGATGCGTTCTTGGGATATTTCCTCCCATTTTTCCCCATCAGTAGTTTATTGGTTCACCTGGCACAATTGGGTATGCCCGTTTGGCCGGATGATTCCAAATGAGTTGTGGAGTAAAGGGGGGTGGGCTACGCCGAAAAGGTCGTCATGGCGCCAGGTTGCTGGCTGACGGAAACCCGATAAAGCGGGGGAGCATTGAAATGGGAGCTAAGGGTATCCCAGATGAATTTGGCAAGCGTGGATTCTGTGACGGGGATGTTTGCAAAAGCTGGATCCTGGGTCAGGTTTCGCTGATCAACCCGTGCAAGGACCTGGGTTCTGACGACTCGATCCAGGTTCTGTAAATTTATCACCTGCCCGGTATCGGAAGAAATGGAGCCCTTGGTGGCAATCCAAGTTTCATAGTCATGGCCCTGAGTATTTCCTGTCAGAGATTGGTGTACTGCGGAAAACGCATATCGACGAGCGATTAAGGCCGATGCCGGGGTGGAAGTCGGGTCACTCCCTCCCATGATATCCGCCGTCACCTCAGCGTAAAGGGTTTCGTCCTCATAAAGACGAAGTGCATCTGGAGCAGGAAGGTCTGGATGCTTGACTAAAATATGCCACAGGATGACGGCGAGATTTTCAGTCGTGGGGATTTTTTCGGAAAAATATGGAGTATCTAAATTTAAATTTTTGTGATCAAACTGTTCCAGAACTTCGTTCAAAATATGTTTTAAGTCATATAAGTTGATAATCATCCCCGTGACGGGATCAATGGTTCCACGCAAGGTGACTTCCAATAAATAATTATGGCCATGCGTGTTGACATTATTGCAGGGGCCGAAGACGGCACGATTTTTCTCGTCATCCCATTCAGGATTGTGATAGCGGTGAGAAGAGCAAAACTCCAGGCGTTTGGTTAAGGTCGCTTTGGGCATAAAAAGTCCGTCAAAGAAAAAGGGCTGGATCTTGGTTACCTATGGAATTCCAAGTCCAGCCCTTTTGTCGGGTTCTGAGAGAAAAATCGTTAGGTCGAAAAAGAACTCCCGCATCCGCAGGTAGATTTAGCTTGAGGATTTTTAATGGCAAACCCTGACCCTTGCAGGCTATCCACGTAATCTACCTCGGCGCCGTTAAGCATCGGGGCGCTTTGGGAATCAACAATGACTTTCACGTCGCCTTTTTCGATGATCGTGTCATCATCGCTGGTTTTATCTTCAAACGACATTCCGTATTGATACCCGCTACATCCTCCGCCTTTGACGTAAATTCGCAAACCAACGGCATTTTCCTCTTCTTTTATCAGTTCCTTAATTTTCTGCTCTGCGATCGGGGTAATGGTTACCATCGTATTTGTATCCTCCTTCTCATCACAAGTTTTTTAAAATTCATCTTTCCTTTCAATTGGTTAAAAGGAAAGCAACGTTGGACTTTCATCTTAAAGCACAACTTTTGATGTTGTCAATTTTATGGAAGAAATGTGAACCGGCGCATCACCCATTGCCAGATGTTGAATTACCCTAGATCCCTGAGCCATTCCTCCCTCATTTCATGGGGAACTGGGACTTCTGCACGATAATGGGGATGGGTAATAGTCAGAAAGGCAGGTACTTCGGGTTGGGTCAGAAGGCCTCGAAAGGCTTGGGTAGTCGAAAAACGCACAAAATGCACGGCGCTAATTTTATCTTCCTTGCTATGCCCGGCCTCAAAATTTGCAAAAATTGAGGTATCTCCAACCTTGATGGCAACGGTGTCGGGTTGGTCAATATTCCGCAGAGAATCCAGTAGCTCTTGTATCTTTCCGGAATCAGTGATCTCAATAAACAGTGTTGCGCTCAATTCATCCCGGTCTGCTAACAGGGTGTTATAGACGTCGCATTCTTCCTGAATTTTGGCTGGATCGAAAATGCGCTCTGCTCGAATCATTTCCTGTATTTGAAACAGCAGGGTTTCGCGGTTTTCAAATACGAGTGTCACCAATGGCCCGACAGAAAGACGCCGCCGTTTTTTCAGAGCAATAATTCGCTGTCGAATAGTCGGACGATCCTGTTCATATTCGGCGGCCGACAGTAAGTCTTGTGGGGTGAGCGGCTTCATGGTGTTAACCCATAGGCGTTTCGAACAACTTGAATAGGATGAAGGGTTGATCGGGCTGGTTCTGTTTGAAGCGCTTGATCCAGTTGTAATGCCGACAGAGGGCAATCGGAGGCGAGGATATCGAAGCTCTCATCTTGAATCTCGCGCACCGCCTTCTTGGCGATTTTCATCGAGAGATCAAAAAACTCGGTCTTGGCACTCCAGGCCCCATCGTGACCCGAACATTTCTCAATCAGATGAACGGTGGCACCGGTCAACTCCATCAATTCTTTAGATTTAAACCCGATATTTTGATCCCGCAAATGACACGGAATTTGATACGCCACCCGTCCGGGATTCGCAGGAAATTCAAGGGAAAGCCTGTTCTCCCGTTTGAGACGCATCAGATATTCACAAAGATCAAACGTTCGTTCGCTCAATTGCTTCATCGCGGGAGTGGACTTCAGGTAGGGATATTCTCGTTTGAACATCAAGCTACAACTGGGAGCCGGAATGACAATGTCATATCCCTGTTCGATATAGGGCGCAAAGAGCTGATATTGGGATTCGGCAATCCTGGCCATTCCTTCCGTATCACCCACATCAAACCGTGGCATGCCACAACATTGCTGCCCCTGAGGCACCACGACCTCAATGCCGTTTTTCTCCAAAATTTGGACGGTGGCTTTTCCAATATCAGTCACCTGATAGGTCACCAGGCAACCCGGAAAGAAGGCCACTTTTCCGTTGCCAGTGGATGATAGGGCAGCCGGCTTCCGCTGATCCCACCATTGGGTAAAGGTCCGGGATTGAAACGGCAGGACCTGCCGATCTTTATGCACACCAACGGTACGCTCAATCAGACTGCGCAGCCAGGGTGCGCGAAGAACCCAATTGGTCAGTGGAGCGGTCAGGCTCCCTAGTTTCCCGATCAAATCGGTTTGAATCAGAAGCTTGTCACGCCAGGTGGCTCCACCTTCGGCCGCCCGTTGTTGTTTCCAGGCAACCATGAGTCGGGGAAAATCCAGATCATATTGATGTGGTGGAGTATAGGGGCAGTGGTTGAAGCAGAGTTTGCAGTAATAGCATTCCTGTTCGATCTGTGTGAAATCCTGTGGAGCGAACTTTGTTGAGTCGCTCTCATACTCATCAATCCGGTCAATGAGCGTATTGAACGAAGGGCATAAGTTAAAGCATCTTCGACATCCGTCGCAGATATCAAAGATCCGTCGCGTCTCGATTTCGAGTTGAGACCGGGTCCAGCCGGGAGTGATGAGGTCAAATTTTGGCACAGTTCGTCACTAGGGTGTTGAGAGTGTTAAAAGAGGCGAACGCATGGCGGCAGCCTTCATTGACCACCGCCATGAGAAATCATGACGAGCGATCAGCTCTGTTTTAGGGATTCCAGTCCCTTCGTGAACCGGTTCGCATGAGATCGTTCGGCTTTGGCCAGCGTCTCAAACCATTCGGCGAGTTCATCAAAGCCTTCATCTCGAGCGGTTTTGGCCATGCCGGGATACATCTGGGTATATTCATAGGTTTCACCCTCGATCGACGCTTTTAAATTGGCTTCGGTGTTACCGATCGGCACGCCGGTCGCAGGATCACCGACTTCTTTCAGGAAGTCTAAGTGGCCAAAAGCATGTCCGGTTTCAGCTTCCGAGGTATCCCGGAACAATCCGCCGATATCGGTATAGCCCTCAATATCGGCGCGCCGGGCGAAATACAAATAGCGCCGGTTGGCTTGCGATTCACCGGCAAACGCCGCTTTTAAATTTTCGTGGCTTTTCGTGCCTTTAAGACCTTTTCCCATGGAGTCCTCCTTTGACGGGTTGTGGGGTTTTGCCCCAATGATGAGTGGTTAATTGAATGCCGTGGGTGCGGCGACAGGTGCCGCAAATCCCACGAAAGGCGACTTGATGACTCGTAATTTCAAAATCTTTTGGAATCCCTACAGGGGAAGTCAGCCGATTTAAACGGGGATCCATCACATCGACAATGGCCTGACACCCCAAGCAAATGAGATGGTGATGAGGAGACAGATTGGCATCAAACCTGGCTCGCTCATGGCCGATGTTGACCTCCTGGATCAATCCCGAGGTGCGTAAGACCCCGAGCGTGTAATAGACCGTGTTCAGCGACATCATAGGAAATTGCGGAGCGACCAGAGCAAAGAGGTCTTCCGCCGTCGGATGGGCGGTACTGCGGATGAGTGCGTCGTAAATGGCGGTTCGCTGTGGGGTGGTTTTCAGTCCGCAACTCCGGAACTTCTGTTTGATATCTTCAAACGGCATAGTCATATAATTCCTGTTTAGGAATAATTCCTATTTAGCAAAATTTTTAAGAGGCGGTCAACTGGAGTACAACGGCAGAGTCTGGGCCGGAAAATCAGAAGCGAATCTGGCAGGTCCATGCTTCGGTGAGGAGCGTGGCGGTCCTTTTAGCGCTCTTCTGGACCCAACCCCCGCCATCCGTGACCTTCGTGCCCGAAGTGAAAACGGGTGGGGTGAAAGATCTCAGCTAAAATTTCGAGGGATTCAACGAGCCGTGGCCCAGGACGGTTAAAAAACTGATTCCCGTCTGTCAGATACACCCTCTGATTTTGCACCGCGCGTAATTTTGGCCAAAGTGGATGGTGAGTCAACACCGCCAACTCTTCTTCAATGCGGGCCAGGGAAAATCCACAAGGCATTACTAGCAGGATGTCCGGATCGGCTGCAGCTAGGGTTTCCCAAGTAATCCAGGGAGCCTGGGCCCCTGGCTGTCCAAACACGGATTGCCCTCCGGCGAGATGGACAAGTTCGGGAACCCAGTTGCCGGCTGCCATAAGAGGCTCCATCCATTCGAGGCACGCGATGGTGGGACGTGCATTCAAGTCCTGGTTAGGCCCCGCGATGGCGGCAATTCTGGACTGATAGGTGGCGAGGAGTTCCCGACCTTCTTGAATCCGTCCAATGCTCTCAGCAACCTGGAGGAGATCGTCCCAGACGCCTTGTACGTTGGTGGCGTGCAAGGCAATCAAGGTGGGTTGACTATTCAGAGTCTCCTTGAGGGCTTGCTCAACATTGGTGAAGCTCACAGCGCACACATCGCATTGCGTTTGGGTCACGATAATGTCGGGTTGAAGTTTCCGCAGTGTTTCAGTCCGGACCCGGTACACCGAGAGGCTTTTCTCCAGTTTTGCGGAAACTCGTTCATGGATTTCCCGACTGCGGCCTTCCACGGCAATCGTCGGTTCAGTACAACTCGGCAGTTGGTGAACACCTGGAGGAAAATCGCATTCATGCGATCGCCCGACCAATTGATTCTGGCACCCGAGTGCACAGACCATCTCAGTTCCGCTTGGGATCAACGATACGATGCGAGACATATCAGGTTCATTCAGTTACTTGAATAAGAATGTTCAGGAAAAAGAGTTGATCCTACTGTCCATGTCCCAATGTGCGCAACAATCAGGTTGAAACGTTTGCTTGAAGACGTGGAGTCATAGAAGCCTGGGGATAAGAACATGGCAGAACCATGGAACCGGAAGTCAGACTATGGTAGAAAAGAGTTTACGCGAAATGTGATCCACGTGCCGTAAAAGCAAAATATTTTTTAGAATAAGCTCACTATCGGTCTTTACCAAGGAGGAACCCATGGCGACCAAGGCGTACATTCTGATGAAAGTCAAAGCCGGAAAATCCCAAGATGTGCTCAATACTCTCAAAGCGCTTCCGGGGGTCGAGCAGGCCCATGCCTGTTTCGGACAGCCGGATATTTTTGGTCTCGTCAACGCTCCGGATGATCGGGCTCTGTCCAACCTCATCATGACCAAGATCCACACGATCCCCGGCGTAGAAGAAACGGACACCCATATCGTCGTCCAGGATTAGTTGGTTTTCCTTTCTATCTGGAGCGGGTTGAGTTCCGGGGAGTTACGCAAAGAGGCCGGGATGAGAGCCTAGCGCCAATTGAGGATTCTGGATTTGATTGGGAATAACCAGTGTTCTGGGTTGTGGGGGTGTTTTTGCCTCATTCTGAAAATTCCTCAATGCATTTCTGGTTGACAGAGAGCGAAGAAAAGGCCTGCATGAAAAAAGCCGGGGTCAAAGGACCCCGGCTTTTGTTGTTTTGCCCTATTCGCTGTGAGCGTGTATAGGATGAGATCAGAACAGCCCTGAAGCGTGACCGGAATTGGCCATGAAGAACAGCATGGGAATGGAAAGCATCGTATTGGTACGGGACGCCAAGAGTGCCATCCGTCCAGCCTTGGCTTTTTCTTCCGGTGTGGCTTCTTTCAGCCCAAGGACTTTCTTTTGATTGGGCCAGATGATTCCCCACACGTTCAGCAACATAATGGTCCCCAGCCAGGCTCCCATGCCAATCACGGCATCCGGTCCCTGCAGTAAAAATGCACTTCCCATGCGGTGCTGATTCATCAGCAATGCGGCGCCAAACACCCAGGTGAACAGGGCTCCCCAGCGAAACCACCAGAGCGCGTTGGGCACCAGGTGCTTAAAGGCCTCGGCTTTTGTTTCGGGTGTGACGACTTTTAAAAATGGCACTTGGATGAAATTAAAGTAATAGAGAATTCCAATCCAGGTAATGCCCGCGAGGAAATGTCCCCACGCTAATAAACTTTCCATAGTAAATCCCTCGTTTCAGTCAGGTGAATAATGGAGTCTCATGGGCCATCTGGTTTTCGGTGAAGCCCTAGACCAGGGCTTTGACCAGGACATAGAGTACGGCGGTCAGAACAAAGCCTGCCGTAATGGTGCCAGAAATCGTATCTAGCGGATTACCCATTGTGTTGCCTCCTTTATTATTGTTCGGGGAATAATGATAGGCCTTTGTATTGTTGCGTACGGAATCCTGCCTACATGTTTCTGTCGTCCTAGGGTAACGTAGACGGTCATGGTTGTTCAAGATGAGGGCAGGCGAATGTGAACGTAAAAGTTTGGAGACTAAAGGATTAGCGAAGCGATATCTTTCGTTTCCTGGAAGCAGGTGGGGCGGGAAGACAAAAGCGCCAGAGTTTTTTAGCCCATTCTCCGGCATAGTCTACACCGATTCGCGGGAAAGTTTGGATGTGTTTTTTTGAATACGTCTGCCCGCGATCTTCGAGCCAGAGCGTTGTCCCCAGCGTCGCATCAATGCCATTGTCAGTGCGGTCAATATTTAGAAACCGGCAGACGCGCCCAGGGCCATCAATCCGGGTAGCGGAGACGTCTGCATCGGTTTCCTGATGAACCTCAAGGCCACGGATCAGGATGGCGGCAGGATATTCCTCCCGTTCCGTAACCAGGTTGAGGCAATAGTACATCCCGTAAATCAAATACACATAGGTAAAACCCGGTGGCCCGAACATGATTTCCGTTCGCTTGGTGCGTCCCTTTGAGGCATGGCAGGCCTTGTCCTCAGGGCCGACATAGGCTTCCACATCGACTATGCGGGTCTGTAGCAGGCCGCTCGATGTCTCGCGGATAAGATATTTTCCCAACAGTTCTTTGGCGACTTTCAACGTCGGTCGGTCAAAAAATGCGCGTGGCAAAGGAACCAGAGACCTTTCGGTCATAGGGACATTCATGTGACGTGGGGGCCGTAGGGCGGCAAAGTAGTAAGGCGACCATCGTCGAGCGGGCCGCCAACCGTGAAATGATAGAGCGATTGCCACCTGGGTTGAGGATGAAATCCGAGTACCCGATGCACGGGATCATCAAAGAAACAGCCGATACCCGTTGACCGGATTCCAGCCGATTCTGCTTCCAGATAGAACACTTGACCAATGAGACCCGTTTCCCAAAACAACCGCTTGTAAAACCATGGTCCGTACCTCCCCAGGCTTTCATCGAATTCTGCGACCATCCCGAGCGAAAACGCGCTGTCACCGGCGATGTCCTGTCCGCAACTGAGTTGTCTGGCCAGGTTTTGGGCGTTGCCTGCTTCTAACAGGTAAAGCGGAAGATTGGCCGGGCATCCTTCAGGAGTTGACCAGACAAACTGCTCGTGCATCGCGCTTCTGAACAAGGATAGATGGTGGCGTTCCGGACTTCGGTTGAGCCAATACAAGCCAGGCGTTAGGCCGTCTATGCGGTGAACGAATAATGCCAAGTGAATCGCGGGATCCCATGGAATGGCATCCCAGGGCATGGGGCGATCCGGCAGAGGCAAATCTCCCCTTGGCATAATCCGTTGCAGCATGGTGAAAAAACGATCGGCGGAAAGGCTGGTACGTCCGTCGAAGGCGACGGCGCTCCGTCGTTGGTGAATGATTTGACCAGCCAGGGGATCAAGTCCCATTTTCTCGTGGTTGCTCGTCGGAGTGGTTGGAGCATGAAACACAATGTCTTCATTTTCCTGGGTCGATTTCCAGGAAGCGTCTGTGACCTTATCGATGATTTCCCACGGAACCGGCTCCTCTTTGCTCAAACGGTTTGCCGTTCCTTTCCACTCTCCGGCGGATAACACCGTATCCTCGGGATTCTGGAATGCCAGGTTCAGGGTGGGAGGAGGGTGGAGATTTCCCGGCCAGACGGCCGCAAGTATTTCCG
>JAOUGQ010000032.1 GCA_029865515.1 Nitrospirota bacterium | reverse complement strand
AACTGAGCAAAATCGCCCGTCCCGATAATAGCGTTTTCGATGGGAAGATCTTCAGGAAGGTACAAGGCTTTTCCTTGACAGGTGGCCCCTTGCCCCTTGGCCGCGGCATAGGTAAGCCCGAGCATTGGAAGATGTATGACTCCGAGGACAGGAACGTTTTCCCGGGTGTCCACCAGGGCGATAATGGTGCCGAATAACGGAATCCCATGGATAAAGGATCGTGTTCCATCAATCGGATCCACGGTCCATTGCCATCGGGTTCCCGTCCCCTGTAACCCTTCTTCCTCACCGAGAATATCAAGTGGCCCAATCTGAGCATTGGCAAGCAAGCGAGAACGGATGAGAGCTTCGCCCTCTTGATCGGCTTGAGTCACGGGTGAACCATCGCGTTTTTCCCGGATACAGAGATCCTGTTTCTCAAAATGGGCTCGAATCGGAACTGCCGCAGCGTGGGCCGCATCGACAGCCGTTTGTAATAATTGAGTCAGTTGAGTATTCGTCAAGCCTTCATACATCAATGATTCTCCTGCGGTTTCTGTAACCCCCGTTTTCCCTCTGGTAGTATACTGAACTTCCGGTTTTGGTGACACCGTTTCTCTCGAATCCTGGTTCACAAGATGGTTGGTATCAGCCACCTTCGGACATGATCGAACATCGTGTCCAAAATGGCTCACCGGATATAGAGACCCGTCTCCCGAAGATCAAGCGCGCGCCAGAAGAGCGCGCCGTGCAACAGAGTCGATCACCGGGACACGCAGGTGGTCTCATAGGGCAACGCAGAAGATGTCACGCTATTTTTCATTTAAAAACAAATAGTTGCACGAAAAATCTCACAATTTGGGATCCGTTCCGGTAAAATGAGATTTTTTCTTTGCTTTTCAACAGCTTTCTGAGAAAGTAGCATTTTCTTGTGGTTTTGATCTCAACACAATCCTGTGAAAATTTCATTCAAGCGACCCGCGGCACACTGCATATGACTGGATAAATGTTTCATGCCATGGAAAATTCAGCAAACCGTTGAAGAGGAAAATACATTTCGTATTCCCCCCCGCTTTCAATTACCTCCAGACATGGGGGAGCCAATCCCCCCCCGCGTGTTCACCTCCACATATTTTGACACCCAGCATCATCGACTCGGTCGATTGGGCCTGACGCTCCGAAAACGCGTTGAAGGTTTTCACGCGGTCTGGCAATTAAAAATTCCGAGCGGTGCTGTTCGCCTGGAACTGGAGATTGATTCCGGCAGTCGCAGCATTCCATGGGAATTTCAGGACGTATTAACGGCTTTTTTCAGAAAGCAGGAGGCCGTTCAACTCGGGAAACTTCGGACAAAGAGAAAAGGGGTACGCATCCAGAAAGACAGCCAGATCATAGCTGAAGTTGTCCAAGATTCCGTCGCTCTCATTCAAGACAAAAAGGTTATCCACACATTCCAGGAATTAGAGGTTGAATTACAAGAAGGCACAGCCGCTCAACTCAAGCCTATCCGCAAGATCTTGCTTCATGCCGGGGCAGAGGAGAAACCATTACAACCCAAGATTTTTCAGGCTCTACAACTTCCTTATCCCCTTTCCCTCGAGGTAAGTGATTCTTCAGCGCAACCGACCGAACATATTCGAGAAAGGCTTCATTCCCAATATTTTCAGATGTTACAACATGACCCCGGCACCCGATTGGGTCGGGATAGTGAAGCACTCCATCAAATGCGAGTCGCAACGCGGCGCATGAGAGCCATTCTTCGAGCCGTGCGTTCATTTCTCGCGCCGGAATGGACAGAGCATGTCCGCCAGGAGCTGGGCTGGGTTGGCTCTTTGTTGGGGGAGGTCAGGGATTGGGATGTCCTTTTAGAATCATTTCGTCAAAATTTTCATGACCTCTCCTCACAAGAACAGCGTTCATTTCAATCGATTCTCAACAAATTTGAAGATCAGAGGTCTATAGCCCGTGCCAAGCTTCTTGAGGGATTACGTAGCGACCGTTATCTTCACCTCCTGAATCATTTTGAGGATTCACTGACCCATTTACCATTTCAGCCGTCTCCGCTCACAATTACGGAATTAGCGAGAAAAGCCTTCCACAAAGTTCAGGATTTTGTGAATACGTCAAACCGCCTTTTCCCAAAATCTGAACTGCATCGCACTCGAATACTCTTAAAAAGAGCCCGATATGCGATTGAGCTCGCTGAGCCCTTGCTCGGGAAGCGTGCCAAACGGTTCCTTCAGCAAGCGAAACACACGCAGGATCTGCTGGGGCAACATCAAGATGCAGTGGTTGCTGAGCAACGGCTCCTCGCCCTCAAACAACACTCCCGGGGAACCGGCATAGCCTATGTCACCGGACTGATGGTTGAACGGTTACGAAACCAGCAATCTCAGGCGTATCAGAAAATCCCTGAACAATGGAAAAAGCTTGAAAAACAAGGGAAAAAACTATAAAAACTTCTACCGTAGCCTCCTTGAATCCGCTGACGTTTTCCTATATCTGTTTTATTCAATAGATGATGGTGGGCCTCGATAACCGCAATCAGGTAGAATGTCCCTTCATACTTCATAGGCATGAGAGGAGACCTGGTCATGACTAATCAGACAAAACCGGCAACACCCAATACACCTGAAGTCATCAAGAATCTTGATGACCCCAAGCTGTATCTGAACCGGGAACTGAGCTGGCTGGAGTTCAATAAACGGGTTCTGGAAGAGGCGGAAGACCCTGCCCATCCCTTACTGGAACGGGTGAAATTTCTTTCTATTTTCTTTAATAATCTTGACGAATTTTTCATGATCCGGATTTCCGGACTGCGCGAACAATTGTCCAGCGGGGTATTGGAAGCGGCACTGGATGGGATGAGCCCTTCGGATCAATTGGGGCAAATCCGGGAGGCTCTTCTCAAGAGCTTTGCCCGCGTAAGCCGGTGCTGGCAGGATGACCTGTTTACCCGGCTGGTGGATGCGGGCATCCGCATTCTCCCCTATCAAGACATCAAACCGAAACAACGGGCTCTCCTCCGGCGATATTTCAGGAAGGAAATTTTTCCCGCTCTGACGCCTTTGGCCTTCGACCCCAGTCATCCCTTTCCCCATATATCCAACCTCACGGTCAATCTGGCCGTCGTGGCCAAAGACCCTGAGCGTGGAGAATGCTTTGCCCGCATTAAAGTTCCATCCCTTTTCCCGCGGCTTGTCAGGATTCCGGACGAATCGCAGGTTTCCGACGATCAACAATTGGGGTTGGGATCGGGACAGGAAAGTACAAATTTTGTCTGGCTGGAGGACATCATTGCCGCCAATCTGGATTTGTTATTTCCGGGTCTCACCATTCAAGCCTCCTATTATTTTCGAATCACCAGGGACGCGGATTTTGAAATCGAAGAAGATGAAGCCGGCGACCTGCTGTCTGCCATTGAAGAACAAATTGATCTGCGACAATTTGGTTCGGTGGTACGCTTGGAACTGGACCGGCATATGCCGGATTCCATCAAAGATATTCTTATCAGAAATCTCAAATTAGCTCCCTATCAAGTCTACACCTATGATTTCCGCCTTGGCCTTTCAAGTTTACTTGAACTCACGTCGATTGATCGCCCGGATTTGAAATTTTCACCACATTACCCCAACATTCTGCACGACCCCACCTCAAAGGAATCACTGTTCTCACTCATCAGACGCGAAGACATTTTCCTCCATCATCCATACGATAGTTTTTCACCCGTCGTCGACTTTATTCGACAAGCCGCTCTGGACCCGCAGGTGTTAGCCATCAAACAAACCCTCTATCGAGTGGGCATCAACTCGCCTGTGGTCGATGCCCTCATGGAAGCCCGCCAAAACGAGAAGCAGGTGGCGGTGCTCCTGGAACTCAAAGCCCGATTTGACGAAGAAAACAATATTGAATGGGCAAGAAAATTAGAAGATGAAGGGGTGCATGTGGTCTATGGCGTCTTAGGACTCAAAACGCATGCAAAAGTCTGCATGGTCGTCCGCCGGGAATCCGATGGCATTCGTCGGTATCTTCATCTCGGCACAGGCAATTACAACCCCACCACCAGCAAGTTCTATACGGACTTTAGTTTCTTCACCTGTGATCCGGTGTTGGGAGAGGATGTCACGGATCTCTTCAATGCCCTGACGGGATATTCTAAAAAAGACTCTTACGAAAAATTACTCGTAGCCCCTGTCGGCATTCGAGAGCACATCATCAAACGAATCGATCGCGAAATTTCCCGACAGCAGGAACATGGAGATGGCTATCTGGCATTCAAGATGAATTCACTCGTTGACAAGGCCTGCATTCAGGCCTTGTATCGAGCCTCCCAGGCAGGAGTGAAGATTGATTTATTGGTGCGCGGGATGTGCGGACTTCGCCCGGGAATACCAGGCCTCAGTCAGACGATTACCGTCACCTCTCTGGTGGGGCGATTTCTTGAACATTCCCGCTGTTTGTATTTTCGCAATGGCGGAAACGATGAATTATTTTTGGGAAGCGCGGATCTCATGCCCCGTAATATGGACCGGCGTGTAGAAATCCTCTTTCCAATTGAGAATCCCAAGCTGCGAGCCTTCATTCTTGAAACCGTCTTACGTCCCTATCTGAAAGACAACGTGCAAGCCCGGCAACTCCAAGCCGATGGAACGTACACCCGCCTCAAACCTGTAGCAGACGAAGCGCCCTTTCAGGCTCAAGATTGGTTTATCGCAAACTGGAAAGGAAAAAACACAAAGACTCCTTCACCCTAAAAACCTTGAAAGGCAACCCATTTTATCATTGCATCCTGTCGCGATGAGCTCCTCACCTCATTGGGAACCCTAAAACCAATCTTCAGAACGAAACACGGCTTCCAGCTCCCTCAACGGGCATGCCTCTTCATCATGAGCGGAATTCCACTCCAGGCCACAACTATTGCACTGCCTTAGAGAACCCTACCCGAACTGACCTGACGCAAAGGATTGACCACTTTTGCAGTCACTTCACCCCCACTGGACTTTGACCATAGGCTCCCTTTCTTTTTCCTGGATACTTTTTCCCTCAGGCCCTCGAGTGACATTTCTGGGAACTGATCCTGGCCCCCATCATCAGAAAATTTATATGTGTTCGGCATTCAACACACCGTGGACGCTCTCGTGGCGGGTCATCATTTCCCAAGGATTCCATAGCAACATGATCCCCATCGATCGGATCTGCCTTGCATTCCTGCAGGAACATCAGAAGTCACTGTGCATCCGATTCGAGAAAACCGCCTGGCTCCCTTATGCCGAAACAGGTTGAAATCTCTCCTGAAACAATATTTCCTGCTGAAGTTCCACACAAGAAAATGAATCCTGCCCACTACCCACTCGAGAGGGAACATTTCGACCCATGAACGCCATCGCCTCTTGGATGCGCTCGGGCCTACCCCAATCGCTCCAATAGACTCCTGTCAGTTCCATCATGGTTAGTTGCCGAGGAATCAGGGATAACAGATCGCTGGAGAAATTTCTCGTGGGCATTGTTCGATAGAGATTATTCAATATGAGATGTTCGCTCGAAGTTCCAATTCCACCCGCATGTTTCTCCAGAAGCACAACAACCTCAGGAATACACTGACGGCCTGCTTCCCATAAAGTTTGAACGTTGGCGATGACCACCAAGGTATTCCACTGGCCTCCTTCCAAGCTGATTTCCGCCAACTGAGCATCCTGTGGTTTCTCCACAAATCTTCGCACCTCCCTGACCTGACATCCTCCATGATGAGGAAACAGCGCCCCTGGAATGACCCACCCGTAATCCTTTTCTCGTGACTGAGGAGGAACGGTCAACAACGCCATTCGCTGTGGTGCATTGTGGACCAATGCCGCGGCTTCCCGGATCAATTGAATCAGAGGATCGGCCGGAAAAACGAAATGATCGGCCTACCACAGGACCACGGCGGCATTGGGATCATGCGATCAAATAGAGGATAATGGCAGGAAGACTCCTGGTCCGGCTCCGCGATTCTCAGGCTGCCAGACCACCCGGCCAAGGGATTCCTGAATCAATTGGGTCCGCACGTAGCCTCAATGAGATAGATCCATCACCGTCACGACCTGTTGGGCAGGACAGAGCACTTTCGCCCGTTTCCACGTATGTTGAATCATCGATTGCTTACCCATAAACGCACAATATTGTTTTGGTCGATAGGCACCGAACCATTGTCCGGTGAATGTGCACGAAGCCGCTCTCCATGTCCTCCTGCCAATACCAGAGACCACAGTGAACCGGAATTCCCGGGAAACCCCTTGGTTGACAGTTCTTTCGAACAACGACGGGAACCCCCACAAGTGTCAATCCATTTTTGCATGGCATTCTCCTTCCGCATGCGCTGGTGTATGGTTGCTTACTTCCATACGAATACGGTACGCCGGAGACATGACACCCGTCTCACAGACAGGTAAATTTGGAGTTACAGAATGCTCAGAGGCGGGAGGGAAAACAAGAATCGAAGAGAACGGGAAGAAATCAGCGTGTACACGAATCCTGATTCATTTTGGAATGGTATGGCGGATGATTTTTCCCTCCACCATATAGACGACCAATTCCGCCACATTCGTGGCATGATCGGCAATCCGCTCAATGTATTTAGAGATAAATGACAGCCGGATGGCACGTGAAATCGTTTGAGGATTCTCAATCATAAATGAGAGGAGTTCGCGAAATATTTGCTCATTCAAGTCATCGACATAGTCATCCTCGTTAAGAACCTGTCTGGCGAGAACCGAATCCCCTCTCACAAATGCATCCAGGGCTTCTCCCACCATCTTGATGGCGCGCACAGCCATGAGCGGAATATCGATATACGGCTTCAGTTGGGGTTCGGCATGAAGTTCAATGGCCCGCTCACAGATATTTTCGGCCAAATCGCTCATCCGCTCCAATTCCGTGGAAATTTTCATTGCCGTCGTGATAAATCGAAGATCCCTGGCCGCCGGTTGGTGAAGAGCCATCAATTCCAGACAGAGTTCGTCAATTTCCACATCCATCGTATTCACCTGGCGATCATTCTTAATGACCTGGTTGGCCACGAGATCATCACGATCCACGAGAGCGGTGAGCGCTTGACGAATTTGTCCTTCAACAAGAGCACCCATCCGCAAAATCCTCTGCTTGAGATCTTCCAACTCATCATCAAAATGTCGCTTCATAGTTATCCTTTTTTCTTTGGGGCAGGGGATCACCCGAATCGGCCGGTCACATAATCTTCTGTCCGGGAATCGTTGGGATTGGTGAAAATTTTCTTGGTGTCATCGAACTCGATCAATTCGCCCAATAAGAAAAAGCCCGTCAAATCTGAAACGCGAGCGGCCTGCTGCATGTTATGTGTCACAATCACGACCGTGAGACGCTCTTTCAACGTATGCAGGAGTTCTTCAATACGCCCGGTGGAGATCGGATCCAATGCCGAACAAGGTTCATCCAGCAACAGGACTTCGGGATTGACGGCCAGTGCCCTCGCAATGCACAGACGCTGCTGTTGCCCTCCGGACAATCCCAAGGCACTGGCATGCAACCGATCCTTCACTTCTTCCCACAACCCCGCTCCTTTAAGGCTTTCTTCAACGATGGTATCCAGAATGGTCCGTTTGCGAATTTTCTGTAACTGAGGGCCATACGCCACATTCTGCCAGACGGTTTTCGGGAAAGGATTGATTTTTTGGAACACCATGCCGACCCGCGTTCGAAGATCGGTCGCATCGACTTCAGGACGATAAATATTTTCTCCATCCAAAAGAATCGTCCCTTCAACCCTGGTCCCATCCACAAGATCATTCAGACGATTCAAGCAGCGCAAAAGAGTTGATTTCCCGCAGCCTGAAGGCCCGATAAATGCCGTCACCTTATTTGCAGGAACGGTCATATTGACCCCTTTGAGAGCCTGAACCGTTCCGTAGTAAAAATTCATGTCTTGGATAAGAATTTTCGTGGGCATATCCGCACATGGATGCGTCGCCGTTTGTGATTCTGAAACAGTCTTCTTCACAGAATTCGTCTGCCTCGTTTCAACTATTACTCTTAAAGACTTTGCACCCGGGGCCTTGGCCGGAGGCACGGCTTTTTCTAAAGAATTCCGGGCAATTTCCATTGTTGGACCTCATTACAAACGATTATACCTCGTTTACACCGAAGAGCCAGCGTATCGCTTCCGCATCCGGGTTCGAAGCGCAATCGCCGTCATGTTCAAGAGAAGAACGACAAGAACCAGAATCAAGGTCGTCACATAGACCATGGGTTTTGCCGCCTCCACATTAGGGGATTGAAATCCCACATCATAGATATGAAAGCCCAAATGCATGAATTTCCGATCAAGATGCACATAGGGGAACAGGCTATCAACCGGCAACGCGGGGGCAAGTTTGACCACCCCCGTCAACATGAGCGGGGCCACTTCCCCTGTGGCCCTGGACACCGCTAAAATCAGCCCGGTTAAAATTCCCGGCATGGCGCAAGGCAACACCACCCTGATCAATGATTCCAATTTTGTTGCGCCCAGCCCCAACGACCCTTCCCGGTATTCTCTGGGAACGGCTGATAAGCCTTCTTCCGTCGCCACAATCACCACAGGCACGGTCATAAGGGCCAAGGTGAGAGAGGCCCATAACAGCCCCCCCGTCCCAAAAGTCGGATTAGGCAACGAGGCTGAAAAAAATAATTGGTCGATGCTTCCTCCCACCGCATACACAAAAAATCCCAGACCAAAGACTCCAAAAACAATAGATGGTACCCCTGCGAGATTATTGACGGCAATCCGGATCATTCTGGTCAACAAGCCTTGCTTGGCATATTCTTTTAGATAGACGGCTGCCAGGACCCCAAACGGCACGACGACGACACTCATAATCAACACCATCATGACGGTGCCAAAAATAGCCGGGAAGATGCCACCTTCGGTATTCGCTTCCCGAGGCTCTTCCGTCATCACACCCCAAAAATTAGCGGCATACATCCAGATTTTGGCCCAGACGCTCATCTGATTCGGCCGCCAGGCCTTCACAATACCGCCAACCGGGAACGATTTTTCCTTCCCTGCCACATCGATGAGCGTCACCCGATACCGGTTTAATTGCTCATACAGCCCCACCAATCGTTGGGTTTGCTGCTGATAGGCCGCTTCCCTTGTTTGAATATCTTGTTGAAGAGAAGCTGCGGAGTCCCGGGAAAGATTTTCTCCCTTCAATTCCAATTCCTTGAGGTTCAGGCGAGCCCGCTCGATCTCATAGTTGATGGCTCCAATGACATCGCGTTCAATGTAATGAATCTCCTCGTGAATAGACTCCGTTTGCTCAAGCAATGGATAGAAGGCGTTCCAAGCCTCTTCCCGACTCTGAGCCAGGCGCGCGTCCCCCTCCCACACCTCGCTGATCCAGCCATAAAAGTTCCCCCATTCCCGTCGTTCAAAGGCAACGACATCATGAGGCCAAGCACGCTGGGCAATACTTTCTTCATCAATCCACCGGAAATCCAATCCGTACAGATCCCGATTGCCCACCTTCAATTGAATACGAGTCTGCCCTTCCGGAAATTCCGTGCTCACCGTCCCTGGAATGCGCTGAGTGTCCACCATTTCCCCGAGCACCATGGTGCCATCTTTCAGCGTAAGCTGCACAAGATCTTTCGGCCAAAAATAGCCCATCCCATTGATGAAAATTAACGTCAGAAGACCGCCGATCAGCAGTAAGGAACAGGCCAAGGCTCCACCTGACAACCAAATAAACAAGGAGCCTGATGCAAAAAACCGTTTAAGAAATGCCATCGCAGGTATACTTAAAATTGAGAATATTTTTGCCGGAGCCGTTGCCGGACCATTTCCGCGATCGTATTAATCGTAAACGTAAATCCAAACAAAATCAGACCAGACAGAAACAGCACGCGATACAAGGTTCCCCCATGAGGCGCTTCCGGCATTTCTACGGCAATGTTGGCCGACAGGGTACGAAACCCGTTAAACATACTCCAATCCATAATCGGGGTATTCCCAGTGGCCATCAACACGATCATGGTCTCCCCTATCGCACGCCCAAACCCGATCATCAACGCCGAGAAGATTCCCGGACTGGCCGAAATAAGCACCAACCGCGTCAAAGTTTGCCACCTCGTCGCTCCCAGGGCCAGGGATCCTGCGACGAGATGCCGGGGAACATTGGCAATGGCATCTTCCGAAATACTAAAAATAATTGGAATAACCGCAAAGCCCATTGCGAAGCTAATCACAATGGCGTTTCGCTGATCATAGGTTAATCCTAAATTTTGAAGCATCCACTGTTTGAAATTTCCCCCGAACAGCCAGCCCTCGATTGAATGATTGGCCATCAAACAGCCTCCAACCGTTAGAACGATGGCGACCATCATGACAACCAGATCAAGCCCATACGCATCCATGCGTTTCACCCGAATGGGGAGAAATTGCCACAGCAAACAACATCCAGCAATGACAAGAGGGAGGAATCCCAAAATCGCCACCACAGCGGGAAAAATTTTCTCTAACAGAGGAGCAAACCAGAGACCCGCAAGAAATCCCAACACGACAGACGGTAGGGCTGCCATAATTTCAAGGGACGGCTTGACAATGGCACGAAGGTGAGGATGCATAAACATGGCGGTATAAATTGCCCCCATGACCGCAAGAGGTATCGCCAAAATCATCGCATAAATCGTTCCCTTCAACGTCCCGAACATAAGGGGCATAAGTCCCAATTTTGGCTCAAACTCATCCGAACCGCTGGAGGATTGCCAAATCATATCCGGATGGTCATAGCCTTCATAGGTCACCGGAAAGAACAGGGATTTGAAGGTCACCTCAGGATGGGGATTATGAATGGTAAAAGTCTGGAGTGTGCCATCCTCTCCCAACCACACGGCACCATCGGCCTTTGGGGCATATCGCAGGGATGCAATGGCTTTCCCCTTTCCTTCGATTTCTAAAATTGTTTCTCCCGTTGTGGAATAATGCAGAAACACGATTCCCTGATCGTCAGCGGTTAAAAACCCTTTATCCCGTTGAGAAATTGAGAGATTCCTCACCGGCCCGGCGTGAGATCTGAAGGCATGCACCTTTCTCAACACTTCACCGGCCTGGGCCGACTGATCGGCTGAGAACACCCACGTACTCACGCTTCCGGACTTGGTACCAACCGCCAGTGTTCGTTCACCCAACAAATACGAAAGAACAGTCACGGCATCCCCAACCTCACCTACAGCCACGGATTGAGGCAGGGCATCAAATCCCTGCCGTTGCCATTCCCAGGCGAGAAGATGGCCATCGTCAGTACCCGCCACCAATCGTTTCCCAACACTATCCAGCGCCAAGTTCATGAGATGAACCTGAGGCGGAACAGCTAACCGATGCGTGGCCACTTTCACCTCATCCGAAAAGGAAAACTCCCCTGGTAGCTCAATCCTGGTCACCCAGAGTTCACCGCTTTCGTTGAGAGCGGCCACCGTTTGAAATTCATCACGCCGGTCAACATGAGCATGAAGAATGACCCCCGTTCCCTTAGGAACCACCTGGACTGGATCATTGACCTTCACACTCGGGATAATCGTTCGTTGGCCTCCTTGAAAATCAGAGCGATAGAGGACCTGTACCGGATAGACGAGTCCCCGGTCTGTCCCGATACTCAGAGTATTGCCTTTTAACCCGACACGGACAACAGAGTTCGGCTCACCTTCTACCGGCAACGCCCCTCCTACCTCAGCCATGAGAATGCCACCGGGTAAGGGGAAAAATTGCAGGTGCTTGCCTTCCAGAACAAATGGCACTTCCCGATATTCATCAATTCCCACTATCAGGTGAGTCCGATTTGCTGCCGGAGTCTCTGTGAGAGCCACAGGCACAGTCAGCTCCGGAGAGGCAGTCGCGGGTTGAAACAAAGGAACCACTTCCCATACCAGATACACAAAAATCCCGAGAATACTGACTATGGTCGCGAGGCCTCCTGTTCCGACGACGTACTTCGCCGAACGATCCAGGAGATGACGAATCCGTCTTTGGGCAGCATGACGGGAAACGGGCGTCAACGAACTTTTTGGAGAGGCCAGGGAAGGAGAGGAAATGGGAGGGATACCGGATTGAGCCATGGGAGGGATAATCGGGAGACAGGGAAAAGATCAGAAAACCTGCCCTCCCCAGAGAGTGCCTGGGGAGGGACATGGATTTTCCTTATGTCTTCCTATTTAAGATGCTCCGACTGTTTGCTGATAAGCTTTTCGGACATGGGGAAATAGCCGTCTTTAATGACGACCATCTGCCCTTCCCGGCTATATACATATTTCAAGAATTCCCGAACAATGGGCGACAACGGTTGGTTGGGAGTTTTATTCACATACACAAACAAATACCGAGATAAGGGATACCCTCCACTGGCGGCATTTTCGTAGGTAGGCTCCACAAACTCCTGCCCTGCCTTCATGGAGAGAGGAAGAGCTCGAACACCTGACGTTTTATATCCAATACCGCTATATCCGATACCCGCCTGGTCTTCGGTCACACCTTGCACCACAGAGGCCGAACCGGGTTGTTCCTTTACTTCATCTTTATAATCGCCATTCTCCAGCACAACTTCTTTAAAAAACCCATAGGTTCCCGAGGCGGAATTCCGGCCATAGATACTGATCGGCGTATCGGCGAACATTCCGGTTAAGCCCAATTGCCCCCAACTGGTAATATTTTCCTTATATCCATGCCGGCGGGTCTTGGAAAACACGGCATCGACTTGTTCAACCGTCAACCCTTGAATGGGATTATCTTTATTGACATAAACGGCCAATGCATCCACAGCCACGGGAAAGGCGGTGGGTTTATAGCCGAACTTGGCATCAAAAGCATCGATTTCTTTCCCCTTCATCTTACGAGACATGGGTCCCAACTGCGCCGTCCCTTCGATAAGTGCAGGAGGAGCTGTGCTGGACCCTTTTCCCTCAATCTGAATTTTGACGTTGGGATATTGCTTCCGAAATCCTTCGGCCCACAGAGTCATAAGATTATTCAGAGTATCCGAGCCAATACTATTGAGGTTGCCAGAAATTCCGCTCACTTTGGCATAACCCGCCCAATTCGGATCTTCCATCTCCTCCTTGGCCCAGACCGTAGAAACCCCAAGCATTGCGCTTCCGATCCAGCCCAATAATAGCCCTATGCCCATGCCCAACACCCACATTTGCCTTCGTTTCTGACTGCGTTTCATCAAATTTGTCTCCTCATGTGAATGAATAGTGTAGGTCCAACAGGTTTCTTCTATGTAACGCCTATGTTACGAACGTGTTAAATAGACATCCACCGATCTGCCGGGTTTGACGGAACATGACTGGCCAGAACATCTCTCACCGGTTTCGTTTTGCGATGAGTGAAGAGCACGGACTTCAAATTGAAATTCCTTTTGGCACAAGATCTCCGGCCCTTCATGCAGACATTGACCAAGGATGGAAAACAGGTGCCCCCCCGTATCCATGGCAGATGATGCAGGAGTTCTTCAATTGTGCCCGAAGGACTGGCGGAAATCACGGCTCATACCGCTTCACAATCTTCCCGTTCAACAAGAATCTGGGATTTCCATTCCTTGCTACTCGGCGTCATGGCCCCTCCTCCGGTCGTCGTCCAATGTTGAGACAGTTCCAGGCTCGGCAATCTGGTTATCCAATCGTCAACAGGATCCTAGCGAAGGACTGTTTCACCGCTGTGTGTTTTGGGTTACAGCTATGTAACATTTTTAAAGATTGAGAGAGGAACAGCCAAAGCGATGTGGCTACTGAAGAAGGACCGGGGAACCTTACAAACGGTGGCTTGAAAGATTTGGCGGGGAAACAGGCAAAATCACTTCCACGGTGGTGCCTTTTCCCAATTCACTCTGTATGCGGAGTTTGCCATCGAGCAGTTGGAGCAAATGCTTGACGATGGAGAGCCCAAGGCCCGTCCCACCTTCCGCACGGGACCGCGCCCGGTCCACCCGGTAAAATCGTTCGGTAATTCTCGGAAGATCCGTCGAAGGAATGCCCTGGCCTGTATCTTTGACCTGAAGCGAGATCCGCTCATCTCCAAAAGGTATAGCTTGAAACGCAATGGTGCCTCCGGCAGGCGTGTATTTAATCGCATTGTCCACTAAATTCACCAGAATCTGAATCAACCGGTCCCGATCCACCCAGGCACGGATTTCCTCACCAATCGTATTGGCAATCTTAAGATTTTTTTTCGAGAGTTGGTGCTGAAACATCTCACTCACATCCTTCGCCACCTCACACAGCAACACCGATTCACTGCGTAACACCACTTTACCTGATTCAATTTCCGAGAGGCTTCGTAAATCTTCCACCAACCGGCTGAGCCGCTCGGCATGCTGGTGGGCAATATGCACGAACTTCCGGTTGTTCGGAGTTTCCAATGATGGCTCATCCACGAGGGTTTCCAAATATCCGACAATGGCCGTGAGGGGAGTGCGCAGTTCATGGGAGACGTTCTCAATAAACTCAGCCCGCACCTGCTCCAACCGCCGCAATTCGGTAACATCGTGCAACACCAGCACACTCCCCTTCTTCTGGTTGGGAAAGGGAAAGGGCAGCGCATACACCTCTAACACCATGGAGGCGGGGGAATACAATTCAACCTCCGCACGCCGTCGCTCATGCCACGCTAATTGCTGACAGCCTTCGACCAGAGCTGCCAGCTCTTGATTCCTGATGATCTCCCACACCGACCGTCCTTGGCTCGCATAGGCATCGAATCCCAGTATCCGGTGGGCGCTGGGATTGGTGAACAACACCTTCCCCTTGGGATCGAACGCCACCACCCCTTCCACCAGATTTTCCATAATGGCAATAATTTTTGTTCGTTCCTCCTCAAGACTGGCCATCCGTTTGTTGACGTCCGCCACCATGCGCTGAATGTGAGATCCCAATACATCAGGTTCCATCTCAAGAGGCCCACGCGACTCATTAAGCCCGCTCAGCTGTTGGAGTTGGCGAATTCCCGACATGACATCTTCCTGGTTCATTCTCGTCTGCCCCAAAGTGTTTCGGGTCATCAAGACAGCCGCGCCAACGAGACCAGCTCCCATCAATCCCAAGACCCAAAAGGGCCACTCCCAGGCCACACCTCCGCCAACAACGACCATCGCCGCTACCATCCAGCACACCAGGACCAGAGAAGGATTACACATAGGCCCGAAAGACTCTCATCATTTTTGTCTTAGACCGACTCCACATCAAAACGATAGCCAACACCTTTGACGGTCACAATTCTCTTGTGTTCTTTCCCCAGCTTTTCCCGGAGTCGTCGAATGTGCACATCCACCGTCCGCGATTCAATATCCACGGCATTGGAATAGCCCCAGACGGTTTCTAATATCTGATCACGATTCAGCACCCGGCCATTTGCCCTCATCAACGCACATAGCAGATCGAATTCCTTGACCGTCAACACCACAACGGCTCCTTCCACCGCAACCTGATGCTTCCCTTCATCGACTTCCAGTGTGCCGACCCGTTTGATCGATGGCGTTTCCTGGCCTTGTCCCCGCCGCAACACCGCTTTCACCCTGGCAACCAATTCCCTTGGACTAAAGGGTTTCACCATATAGTCATCGGCACCCATTTCCAAACCCACAATCCGGTCCACTTCTTCCGCTTTCGCCGTGAGCATAATGATGGCCATCGAGGACGTCTTGGGGTCCTTTCTTAACTTTCGGCAGACCTCCAACCCGTCCAAACCCGGCAACATCAGGTCCAAGACCACAAGATCGGGGGTGCTCTCTTTCGCCACCCGCAAAGCCGTTTCCCCATCACGCGCCTCTAGACACTTCAGCCCTTCCTTTTCCAAATGATACTTGACCAATTCCACCAAATCTTTTTCATCATCGACGACTAACACGGTTGCAGCCATAGTGAATTCTCCTCAGCAGTCATCCTCAGTCTGCCTGAGCTTCAGCAGGCACCTGAGTGTTTGGGTCATAATGTTCAAAGTAACGTTTGATAGCCGCCATGGCATAGCAATCATCCTCGTTATATTCCAATATTCGATTCAGCAGGGCTTCATTGCCCGGATTCGCTAAATAATCGTTATACCAGGCGATGGAATTGGCTCCGGACGGGTCCACGTCTCTCCACTGGAACCCGATAAACTTGGCAATGTGTTTAATGCCATAGGAAAATGTCGGCCAGTCAGAATATTCCACAATAAGGTGTTGATACAAATCAAATTCACACGCCTTATACTTTTCAAAGGTTTCGGCATCCAGCTGATACTTTTCCATAAGATGTTTCAGTGTCGACCGTTCCTTATGTGAATACACATAATAGACGCATCGATCCGTCGACTGAATAAATTGCCAGAAGTCCCTCACCGTCTTCTCTTCTTCCTCAGGGGTTTTAGCCAGAAAATAGGTAAAGTGGGATGGGCCATGCCGGTCCTGAATGACCAATCCGAACAGATAGGTCACCCCCCGGGTCGGATCATCCTCGATATCGAAATAAATCTCCCGATCAACATCAGGAAACGTGTAGCCCGATCGGATCACCGGTTTCCCATCTAGGAGGACCTGAGCCCGTTCCTTCATCCGTGCCAGAGAGGTTTTTCCCATTCGCGGAATCTTATGAGGCGGAGTGAGATACGTTTGCACGTCCATCTTCGCAATATCTTCAATGGTTCGAAGTCCCTGCTCCCGTAGGGCAAATTTCTGCTTGCCCACAAAAAATAATCCCGTGGGGTCGGATTCTGCTTTGACCCATCGGTAACAGCGGGAAAACCACCCGCACATCGTACAGTGACTACCCAGAACGGGCTCCGAGGATTCATTCCCGGACACTAATTGCTGCACATCCTGCATAGCCTGGGTGAACCGTTCTTCAAATGGAGCCGGATCAAACTCTTCAATCTGTTTGTCCACATTGATAATCCGTCCTCCCGGCGGAACAGTACCCTGAATCTTCTCGAGTAACAGCCGATAAAAGAGAATCTGAAACGCGTAATGTTCCTTAAACTTTCCTTTTTTTCCATCAGCCTCTTCCCAACCTTTGCCAGCCTTAATATCAACCGGTTCAT
>JAOUGQ010000280.1 GCA_029865515.1 Nitrospirota bacterium | reverse complement strand
TCCATTCCCTCTCGTTTAATCTGCTCACAGGTCTTCAAGTCAGTCATTTGGAATTTATCAAGCCAAACCAACCTCCTCTCACACTTGAACACCTGACATTGGACTACAGCCTTTTGGGACTGCTGAAGGGCACCTTCACCATCAATGAAATCTCCATCGATCATGCCGACGTGTCACTCAATCTGCCTGAACTCACAAAGGCCGCTCCGGAGCCACCTCCCCCACCCCCTTCTGAACCAGCAGCCCTTCCCACCCTTCCCGTCTCGATTGATCTTGAAACCTTCAAGATCATCGAGAGCAACATCCAGGTTATGGTGTCGTCAGGCCTCACGGTAAACCTCACCCATCTCAATCTCCAGAGTTCGGGAGCCGTGTCATCGGATGATGCACACCTCAACGGCACGCTGCAGGTTGATCAACTCGCCGTGGCCCTTCAAGGCAAACATATTCAACTGCCTCTGGTCCTGAAGTTCGACACCGCCATTCATCTTCCGACCCAACACCTTGATCTGAAACAGTTCACCATTGAATCAGATCCGGCCCTTCGCCTCACGCTCTCCGGGACGATTAACGAATTCCTGACCAAAAAAGTCGTGAATCTTTCCCTTGCCGACACGGATCTTGACCTCGAGAAGATTATGGCCCTCGCCAAAGATTTTGTGCCGCCGGATTTTGCCACGGCTTCGATTCACGGAAACCTTTCTCCCTCATTTACCCTCACAGGCTCCCTTCCCGATTCCGGCTTTCAGGGGACCATTCACGCGGGATTGGACGGGAAGGATGTTGAGATCCATCTTCCAGACCTCGCGCTGACGGTGGGACCGACCGATCTGGCACTCACCGCCAAGGATGTTCAGATCAAGGAGAACCTCCCCTTGATGGGAAACGTCTCGGCGAAACTGTCTACTCATGATCTGGCGTTTCAAGCCTATGGCATACACAACCTTACCTTCATGCTCGAGAGCGACTACCAAGCCCTTGGACCATTTTCGGGAAATCTCAAGATCTCCGGGAACACTGCATTGCCCGGCGAACTGCTCGGAAAACCATTAAACCTTCCCTTTGCGGTTGCTCTCGAGACCAACGGCAATCATCTCACCCGTCAAATCCAGGTGAAGAATCTAGACATCGACCTGAGCCCCTATGGCACTCTACAAATGAAGGGAGCGGTGCAGCCCCATCCTTCGCCGAAGGAAGGGATGGATGCCTCCCTGGAAGTCCGTCTGTCGCCGAAGATCAACGCCCTACTCGCTCTCATACCCAAGGACCGGCTTCAAGGACTCGTGCTTCAGAAAGGCCACGAACCGGATACTTTTGTGCTTCGAGCCACCGGAGGGCTTCATCCGGATTTCCGTCCAAAGTGGGCAAAAGCCACCGCCGCGCTTAAGCTCTCCTCCCTTCAGGCGAAAGTGGACGCCTTGGGCGCGGAAGGCACCATGCACCAACTCACCTTCCTGCTTTCTTCCGGCTATCATGAACGCCATGGGGCATTTCAGGGAACAGCGGGATTTTCCTCAAACCTTTCCAATCTCCGTGCGGCAGAGGGGATAACGATCGGGAACAGCCAGGTGATCCTGAAGTCTTCCTTCGCAGGCAACCTTTCCCCGACCTATCAACCCACCAGCCTTCGCTCACAAGACCAGTTCCAACTCTCGCTCGGAAACCTGACGTACCAGGATCCCTCCCTGACGGCTACCCTGCCTTCGCTCAGACTGTCAGCCAAAACCAGGGAAGATGTCTTGAAACAAGATTACTTGCTCGAGAGTCTGCGCCTGACCAGCGACCAGATAGTAGATATGGGTATGAAAGCCCGGTTCAGGCAGGCGACCCAACAATTCGATGTGGATCTTCAGATGCCCCTTTTTCACGTGGGCAACCTTCTCCCGCATCTGACAGGATCACTCATGAAGGGAGTCGAGGAGATCAATCCACAAGGACGGATCAGCCTGGCCCTGCGAGCCACGGGAAAAATTCCCCAGGCCGCTGATCTCAAACAATTGACCCTGCCGTTGGGATTTAATGGAAAACTCACGCTGCGGGATCTCGAGGGAGCTGTCGCGGGATATCAGGTGCAGGGGGGCAACGGCACCATGACGGTGGCCTATTCCCCGAACGCGACACCTCAGACCCAACTCACGACTGATCTGACCCTCAATGGCATTCACTTGCCGGACACCCTCCCGATCAGGGAATTATCCGACACCTCTCTCCACGTCAGCATCGTGTCTCCCGATCTCAATGAAATCCAGATTGATCCGATCCATATGACGTCCAAAGGCGTGGATCTTTCCCTCAAAGGCGCAGTGGTAGGCCTGCGCGAGCTTCTGTCCTCCACATCACCCCGTGGCACCCAATTGGCGAAACTTTTCACCCAACTGCAAACCCGCCTGAGTCTGGATGTGGAGACCTTTCAAGAAGCCTTACAACCCTTGGGGGTCAAGGGAACCGGGAAAGCTCTCGTCGCCCTGTCCATGCTCAAAAAAGAACAAGGAAGCCTGGACGCCTCTGTGGAGATCGGGACTCAAACACTTTCCCTGACTCGTGATGGCACTGAACTCCGTGACATGAACGGTGGGATACAGTTTAGAAAATCATTGGCCTGGAAACCTGATGCACTCACGTCTCCGCCGAAAAAGACGTTTCAGCCGTCCGACCGGATTGCTCAACTCAAATCGTTTTCCCGGAAAGGACAGACTCTCACCATTGAGCGTCTCCAGTTCGGAACATTCACCGTCCAAAACTTCTCGACCAATTTGGCGTTTGAGCAACAGGCCCTCAAAATGCAAAACCTCGCCATGAATCTTCTTGGGGGAGGCATAGGGGGTAATGTGATCATCGCCGCCGAACACCCCCTGCGTGTGTCTGCGGAGCTTGAAGTGGCGAATCTCGATGCCAACCAACTCATCAAGACGGAATCCAAAATTATGGGCGACAGCACAATCGCCGCAACGATTGGACTCAGCACCATTCTGCAAAATGCGACGGGAGCCGTGGATTTGAGCCGATTGGAATGCAATCTACATATTACGCACATCGGGAAAGAAGCACTCGATCGCCTCCTCCTGTTTCTGGATCCGGAAGGAAGCAAGCCGACAATCTCCATGGCCCGTGCACAATTAAAATTCGCAAATCCCTCCCGGGTGACGGTGGAGGTGGCCAGAGGCCAATTGAGTCTGACTATTCATTTTCAGGAGAGCTTGGTCCCAACCTTTAGGCTGGATCGCGTCCCGATCGCCAAGATGAAGAACATCGAAAAACTCACCGCCGCCATCCCCAACTGGGACGACCTGGCAAAGCTGTTGGATTTGATCGGAGCGGAGACCTACTCGTTTACACCTGAAGGGGAAGTGGTGTTGCAATAAGTGACAATCCTCCTATCTATTGTCATGCTGAGCTGATGGCGAAGCATCTCGCTCAGCCGTGGCCCGGTTGTGGTGGGCCCAGATCCTTCGCCCGACTCAGGATGACAAAGCGGAGGGGCCAAGACAGTTGATGAAACAGTATTATGTGTACATCCTGGCGAATCAATCTGGCACGCTGTATACCGGGGTCACCAATGATCTCACCCGTCGAATACATGAGCACAAGCAGGGGAAAGGTGGGCAATTCACCTCGAGATACCGCATCACACGATTACTGCACTTTGAAGAAACTCGTGATATTCACGCGGCACTCGCTCGGGAGAAACAACTCAAAGGTTGGACGCGTGCGAAGAAACTGGAATTGATTCACACCGACAATCCCAAATGGGTGGACCTTTCTGCGGCTTGGGACGTTTAATAAGGTGTCATAGCGAACGATGGCCTGATGGGGCTGGGCTCAGATCCTTCGTTTGACTCAGGATGACAAAGTGGAGGGATCACCGGATCGAAATGTGTTTCGCATGGCGGGAAAGATGCCCGACGCCCACTGAAGGCCCGTTCATTTTTTAGTTGTCATGCTGAGCGCAGCGCGAAGCATCTCGCTCAGCCATGGCTTGGTAGGGCTAGGCACAGATCCTTCGCTTCGCTCAGGATGACACGCGTCTGGGGCAGGATGACATATGATCGGCCATCGTTAACGACTTTTTTGAATTTGATAAGATATACAAGACCTTATTCTAAAAGGAGCGGCTTTCTTATGTCCTTTTCCCATTTCCCCTTTACACCATACAAGCTACTGCGCCCCTTAGGGTTTCAAATTGTTCTTTTTTTAGGGTTCTTCCTCACCGGTTGTGGCGGTCCCTTAGTTGGGGTCACCGTCGTTGAT
>JAOUGQ010000279.1 GCA_029865515.1 Nitrospirota bacterium | reverse complement strand
CAAGCTTGTCGAGGAATTTGGTGAAGTCGTGGGGAAGGTGGAAGATGGGCGAGCCTTGATTGAAGCGGCTTCACGGCTGCACCCGGATGTGGTCGTGATGGATATTTCGATGCCGAGTTTAAATGGCTTGGAAGCGGCTCGCCATCTCCGAAAGCTTCTTCCTCACTGTAAAATCGTTTTTCTCACGATGCATGCCGATTCCACCTATATTGCCACAGCATTTGAAGCCGGGGCTTCCGGCTACTTATTGAAGCGCTCTGCCGGCTCAGAGCTCAAACATGCCGTGAGCACCGTATTAGCAGGCCGCCAGTATGTCACTCCCCTTCTCCACCCCGAGGATGACCCACCGTGGGATCCCTTGACAAACAGGGTGGCAGTATTCAAACAACTGACCCCTCGTCAGCGGGAAGTCCTGCAATTGATTGCCGAAGGGCATTCCACTAAAGAAATGGCCACCCTTCTCAACATCTCCACTAAAACTGTTGAATTTCATAAGGGCAAGGTTATGGAAACCTTAGGGATGCATTCGATCCCGGAGCTGACCAAGTTTGCTTTCGCGCATGGCCTGGTTGTGAAGTAGGCCGTTTCGAACCCCACGGCTCCCCCTCTAACCTGGGAATTTTTCCAGAAAGAACTAGGGATTTCCCTAGTTCTTTTTTTGTGCTCCGATCCTTATCTTACCAATTCAGTGACCAAGCCCCCGTCACCCGATGGTTTCATCTTTGAAACCGGTTTGAAAGAGAGGCCCTCTCATGAACCAGCTTTCTTCATCTCCCACACTGGCCAAAGATCTCATGAACTCTGAAGCTGTCCCTCTTACGCCGGGTAAATTTGCGAAGGACCTGGCTTTGCAATTCCTCTCCGGTCAGTACAGTGGATGGCCTGTGGTGGATCCCAACCGAAAAATGCTCGGGATTGTGACGGAGCTCCGTCTCTTGCAGGCGGTTTCCCGCCTGACCTCGCTGGATGACCTCAGAGTTGAAGACACCATGAGTTCGCCCGTCTATGTGTTTGAGAACGATCCGCTTGAAGTGGTGTTGAATCTGATGGTTCAAAGACAGGTGTTGAGAATGCCTGTGGTGGGTAATCGGAATCTGGTCGGCGTCATTTCGCGGGGACAGGTGTTGGGGCATTGTCTCCCGGTGTCCTCGTCTTCCTCCAGATTCGTCTCTTCCTGTTCCTGGTGTGAACGGGTGAAGGATCCTTCTGATGGATCCGCCAGGGCAAAGAGGTGGGAGCCTTTGGGGTCTTTCTTGTCCAGGAATCATCTTAAATTCTCTGATCTCGATCTCACGCATACCTACTGCCCCTCTTGCCTTCAAACCCTCCAGACACTCAGGACGCCATCCCGCAGGTTGGCGCCTGAACAGATGGACGGCAAAGCGGTCCGTCCCTGTCTCCTGGTGGTGGATGATGATCCTTCAGTGGCCGGCTTACTGGCCGAGGCGCTTGGAGAATGGGGATATGAGGTCCTTGTTGCGAGAAACGGCCGTGAAGGCTTGGATCTGGTGGGGGGGCGTCCGGTGGATGGCATTCTGATTGATATGCAAATGCCCGTTATGGATGGGCGGACTATGCTCGATGAATTACGATGGTTGGGGCATCAGATGCCGGTGCTGATGATGTCGGGCGGGTCGGACGAACGAGCCCTTCGTCAACTGTTGCAGGAAGGCGCTCAAGGCTTTTTCTTGAAACCGTTTCATCTCACATCTCTCAAGGAAGCCTGTCAAAAGGTCTTTAAACAGGTTGAGGTGGAAGAAAAGGCCGCTTCTCATTTCCATGTGGCCTGATCGACGTGCGAAAGCCAGGTTGAAAGTGAATGGAACCTCAAAGGGGGTGAGGCATAATCCGATGGAGAGGAACGTATGAAGCCAGGTGAGGCAGGCCGGGTGAATGGAATTCGAAAAAGCGAGAAAAGGGACATGTGCGCGCATCAACGGATGGTTGAAGATCATTACAATGAGCAGGGCAAGAAAACGGGGTACCTGGTGTGTCGGGAATGTAAGGAAATCATTCATGACTCAGTGAAAGCGTGAAATAACAAACGCGATTTTTCCGGGCCTGCAGACCGGGCCTTCAGAAAGGCGGAAGCTTTTAATATTTCTTGTGACTCACGAAGCTGAATTGGCCAATGACAAACGAAGTTCATAGGGATAGACAGACAGAATCCTATTCCCATTTGGTCAAAATGCCATGAGTACCCGATCTGGTTTGGTTGCGCTGAGATTGATCCGCTCATTGATTCGATCTATCGGTCTTGAGGCGTCGTTAAGTTGAGAGGAATTATCGATATTCAAAGTGGAGAGTGACTCGATGAAAGACATAATATCATTTTCCAACGAGCAGGAAGAGCCGCACAATAAGTCTCATTCTGTGAGTGACGAACAGGAGGGAAGGGGTGGTGCTTCTGTTGAAATGTTGGAGAATCAAATCGCCAATCGTGCCTATGAGATTTCGCAGCGTAGGGGTGGCCATCATGAACAGAGCTTAGCCAGTTGGTTGGAAGCGGCAAGGGAAATTCTGTCAGAGGATTTCGAATCGTCTCACTAGCCAGAGTGTTGGGTAGAGGTTTCTTGTAATTATCCTGTCCGGCCGGGTTTACCCGGCAAACTTTCCCGGCGTTGTCATGTCCGACATTGTTAATCGGGCATCCCTCGTAAACCCTAGGAAATTTTTTCTGCTTTTCTAGGGAAATTCCCAGTATCTCCCACTTATTTATCAGGCTATAACAACCCCTCATGAATATTCATGGCTTTCATATATTTTTCCGGTTCTATGGAAGGAGCCCCGGCTGATGGCTAAATCGCAATCGCAGGCCTTGTGGTCCATTATTCTCGCTGGCGGGGATGGGGAACGAACCCGTCCGTTTATTGAGCAATGGTTAGGCTATGCCAAGCCCAAGCAGTATTGTACGTTCGTTGGAAACCGGTCCATGCTTCAACACACGTTAGGCCGTGCTGACCGTCTGGGGGCTCCGCATCAAAAAGTCACCGTGGTGGCTCAGGCCCATCAAGGGTTTGCAAGCGAAGCCTTAGCGGGACAGCAGGCAGGACAAGTGATTCTTGAACCGGACTATTGCGGCACAGGGGCCGGGGTTTTCCTTCCACTGACCTATGTCCGGGCATGGGATCCACAAGCCACGGTGGCCATCTTCCCGTCGGACCATTTTGTGTTTCCGGAGGATCGCTTCCTGGAGATGGTCCAGCGAGCTGCGCGAGCGAGCCATATTTTTCAGGATCGCATGCTGTTGTTGGGTGTGCGTCCCACCCATCTTGAATTGGACTACGGTTGGATGAACGTGGGTGGAGCCCTGGGTTGGAGTGGTGGCTCCTGTGTCCGACAAGTCGATTCCTTTATTGATCAACCTGCTCCCCTGGATGCTCTCAATGCCATGGCCAAGGGAGCTCTGTGGAACACGTTGGTGATCGTTGGAAAAGTCGAAACCATCTGGAAGCTTGGCTGGCAATACCTCCCTGTCATCATGGAACGGTTTGAGCGATTGGGAAAAGCGATCGGAAGCACCCATGAAGGCACGATGCTTCGCCAATTGTATCAAAAAATGCCCACACTCAATTTTTCTCGGGAATTGCTCCAGCGCGCTTCTGAACGTCTGGGAGTGCTGGAATTAGAAGACGTGCGTTGGAGCGATTGGGAACGACCGGACCGCATTCTTGATTCGCTGAATGTTCTGGGGAAAGAGCCGATGTTCCCCTCTGATATTGTGGCCACGACTCGTTCGTCTTTTTCTTCTCTTTCTTCAATCGAGGTGAACTGATGAGGACTAAGCGTGCATCTACGAATGACCAAGAAGGACCGGAGGAACCGTCTCGCTCGATCCGTTCCAGCAAGGCTGGGTCCGTTAAACCACGTGTCAAAACGGCTTCAGTAGCCAAGGGTCAAAAGTCTCCTCCGGGTATTGTCAAGCAAGATGGCCAGACGCCACCTATCAATGGCGATGTTCAGGCCAGAATTGCTGACCGGGCTTATGAATTGTACCATCGGCGAGGCGGCCATCACGGACAGGATCTCGATGATTGGTTCGCCGCTGAGCAAGAGATTTTGGCTGAAGATTCCTGATATGTTATTGAGGCATAACGCGAGGGCTGGTCCCTGCTGTCATGAATCGCCGTTTCCCGCCGGTTGGTGGCGGCGATCCAATTGTCGAAGACGTCAGGGGTGGAACGTCAAGGGCAACTATGGGGAGACAGAAACCCGGATAGACTCCAGATAACACCTGTCGGGAGTGACGGGAGCAAA
>JAOUGQ010000278.1 GCA_029865515.1 Nitrospirota bacterium | reverse complement strand
CGGTCATTTTAGGGACGGTGACTCCTGGTATTCACGGACTTCCCTAGGATTTTCCTCATGGTCGATTGCTCTTTCACCCTGGCGAAATGACGGATGGGTTGATGTCTCAGAACGGACTCTCACTGATTCTCTTGGCGGGCTTCATGCTCGGAGTGGTGTTTTTGTTGCGATGGATCTGGCGCCGTCCCCTTCCAGCCGGGGCCCTACCAGTATTGAGTAGGGAATCCGGAGAGAGCGTGGTGACCGCTCGGCCCCTCATGACTCCGGAAGAAGCGACTCTCTACAATCTGATTACCTTGGCAGCCCGTGATCATATGCTGGTCTTGGCCAAAATCCCTCTCCTCAGTGTCCTGTCCGTTGGCGATAAAGATGAAGAAGCTCGAAAGGCGGTCATGCGAACGATTCAGCCTGTTCGCTGCGACGTCGTTCTTGCCCATCCAGGCACACTGAAAGTCATGACGGTGATTACCTTGAAGAAAGAGGCTTCCAGTGCGGTAGGACGGGAGGATCGGGATCGATTTGTGGAGACCCTGTTGAAAGCGGCAGGAATTCAATCGATTGTTCTTCAGGTCACTCAGACCTATTCGGTGGATCAACTCACCGGATTGCTTGGCCTCGCTGAGGAAGAATAGGGCCGGGAGCCTCAGGTCATTTTTTAGCAAAGAATCTGTTCGGGAGTGATATTGTGCGATTATGTCGTAATGACCGGTAAGATCGCCTGAAAGGCCTTAAGACCCTCCTCAACAATGGTACCCGTTTCGACTGCCGGATCATCGATTGGAAGAAACCGCGCAATTTTAAAGAACGTGCGATGGTCGAGTGTTGCGGCGATTTCTGATCGTCGACTGTGTGTGATTGGAAGAGTCAAGCCAGGTCCGGCTTTCCACTCCCAGAGAGATGGGCTGAGGCAGAGACAGAGATCATGGTCTGCCACCTCCGAGTATCGATTGAACAGATTGCGTCGGTACTGCTTCACAAGTGGTCCCTCAACCATGAGAGAGAAGACCACGTGGTGCCCCCACCAGACTAGGGATCGGAATGCGAACTTGTTTTCACGGGTATACAATCTGGGAAAATCTACATATTGATACGGGAAATCTTCCAGGTGTTCGCCTTTGACAAATTGCCTGGCTTGAGGATCAAACCCTTCGGGAGCGAGAAGAGACTGTGAGGCAATTTCTGCCTCGAGCCGGTGATGGAGGTCTTCCAGGACCTGTTTGATTTTTACTGAAATTGCGGCTTTCTTCCGGAAAAATCCCTGATCGGCCAAAAGGGCCAGTTCCTCAGTGGTGAAGGTATGAGTGGTATTCATCAGGTCACATAACCAAGGATTGTTTGTGGAGAGGCATCTGCCCTTTTTGATTTTGAGGAATGTGTATAGCGGGAGTGGTGAATGGGAGTCTCAAGACGGATGAAAATTGCGACCTACAATGTCAATTCTATTCGAAAGCGGATCGGTATTCTTCACGAGTGGTTACGGCAACACAACCCGGATGTCGTGTGTCTTCAAGAGACCAAAGTACAAGATCATGAGTTTCCGCTGCAAGCATTTACCGACTTACCCTATGTCATCAACTTTTGCGGTGAGAAATCCTACAACGGGGTCGCGATATTCAGCCGGACACCACCAGAGCTGGTGTCATTTGGTTTCGAAGACGGGGAACCGCAAGAGGACCCCACTCGTCTGGCTCGAGTGGTGGTCAATGGCATCACGATTATCAATACCTACATTCCGCAGGGATTTGCGATTGATTCGCCGAAGTATGTCTATAAATTAGGGTGGTTCCAGCGATTGAGACGGTATTTTTCGCGTGTGGGCTCACCAGGACAATCCGTGGTTTGGTGTGGAGATATGAATGTGGCTCCTGAACCGGTTGATGTGCATAGCCCCGAAAAGCATCTCAAGCATGTGTGTTTCCATGAAGAGGTGCGTCGGGCCTATCAGGAGACAGTGTCCTGGGGATTCGTGGATGTGTTTCGGCACCATTTCCCCCGTCGTCAGCAATTCACGTTTTGGGACTATCGACGCCCAGATGCCCTGGAAGCTAACCGTGGGTGGCGGATTGACCATATTCTGGTCACCCCGCCGCTCCTGCCCTATTCTCACACGGTGAAGGTGGATGTCCAGCCACGTCGAGCAGAGAGTCCATCGGACCATACAGTCTTGTGGGCGGAATTCTCACTGTGAGGGAAAAATGGCGGGTCTTGTTGCACCGACCCTCGTCAATGAAGTCTATTTCCCTGCGTAAAGAAGAGCTCAAATTTCCTCATGTCTTGTTAAAGAAGACGCAAGGCGGAAGCAAGGATTCACGGGAACGGTTGCCCTCTCAACGAATCTGCTTTGATTTGCGGGGGCTTGGCTTTGGATCTTCTTTGATGTTTTCAAGAGGAATGAAGACTGCACATGCCACCACGGTGGTCCAGAGATTCGGTTTCCCGATAGCCGATTGGGTAATATTCTGAGTTCGGACAATATCCCTTCCCATTTTAAACACCTGCTCCCGTTCCTTCCAGGCGACATTCGGATCGAATTTAATGCCAAGAGTGGTTGCGAGCATTTGGGCTGCGAGGTCCTCGGTGTATTCTCCGGCCTCTTCGTCCGTTTCGCCATAGGCATGATGTTCCGACAAGTAGCCATAATTGACTTTCCTGCCAGAGGGAATGGCCAAGCCGATTGAGGCGGAAATCAAGCGATTTCGCTCATTCGTTTCGGATCGGGCCATGACGCAAAAGGTAATTTCGCCTGGATTGAGTAACTGTTCACCACGTTTTCTCGGGATGATTTTACAATCTGGAGGAAAAATGGATGAGACGGTCACCAGATTGCAGTACGCAATTCCTGCGCTCCGGAGGGCTTCTTCGAAAGAGGTCAGTTTTTCCTTGTGGACACCCACACCTCTGGTGAGAAACATTTGCGTTGGGACCATCGGGACTCCTTCGTCAATCAGTTAGTGGTGGATTGGGATAGGCAGAAGATGACGAGGTGAACGTCGAATCTGATTCATATCCTCGCTCTCCAACCTGTCTACGAAAACGATAAATGGGAAAGCATGGACGATTCGGACGGACACAGGAAAGAGCAACCTTGCCACGTACGCGGATATTTTTACCAAGAGTGGTTAGCAAGGTGCAAGATCGTAAGGGCTAAACGTTCAAGAAAAGACGAGGAGGCTTCAAGTAGATGTTTTGACCACCAACAATTTAGGCTCGGTCAGTTCCTGGATGGCATACCGAACCCCTTCCCGCCCTAATCCTGACTGTTTGATCCCCCCATAGGGCATGTGATCGGCGCGAAAGGTCGGAATTTCATTCACCAGAAGCGCGCCGACTGCTAATTGTGAGTAAGCACGATACATCGTGTCGATATTGCTGGTGAATATTCCGGCTTGGAGGCCGAAATCAGAATCATTGTGGAGGCTAAACGCTTCTTCGAGGTCTGCATAGGGCGTGACGGTGACCACCGGCCCGAAAATTTCTTCACAACAGACCTTCATGGTGTTGCTGACGTGAGTCAGGACTGCAGGTTCGATGAATGAATTCTTTCGTGTTCCGCCGGTCAGGAGTGTTGCTCCATGCGAAACGGCTTCTTGAATCCATGTCTCGACTCGTCGTGCGGCTTGTTCGTTGATGAGGGGACCGACCACCGTGTTCTCGAGCGATGGATCGCCCATGGGCAACGATCGAACCCGGTCAACAAAGGCCTTGAGAAATTCGTGGTACCGCGATTCATGGACGAAGATACGTTGCACGGAGATACAGGTTTGTCCGGCGTATCCGTATCCTCCCACCACACAACGGTCAATGGCCACATCAAGATTGGCGTCCGGTTCTATAATTACCCCGGCATTGCCTCCGAGTTCCAGCAGGACCCGTTTGAATCCGGCTTTCCCTTTAAGCATCCACCCAATCGTCATCGAGCCGGTAAAGCTCAGGGCCTGGAAGTTGGGATGAATCACCATCTGTTCCGCTAAGGTATTGGAACAGGGGATGATCGTCAGCATTTCTGGAGGCAATTCCGTCGTCAAAAAGACTTCACCCAACAGGAGCGAAGTTAGCGGAGTTTGTGGGGCTGGTTTCAACACCATGGGGTTTCCCGCAGCGAGGCAGGGGGCCACTTTGTGCGCCACTAAATTGAGTGGAAAATTGAATGGGGTAATGCCAAGAACCGTCCCGATCGGGAAGCGCTTGACAGATCCTGAATACGCTTCACCTCCCGGGGTGAGATCCATCGGGAGGATTTCTCCAGGGATGCGCGTGCTTTCCTCTGCA
>JAOUGQ010000031.1 GCA_029865515.1 Nitrospirota bacterium | reverse complement strand
GGCGGTCCGGGATTGTGCCCCTCACGAAAAAGTTATTATTCCTCGAGTGACCCGATTGAGTGGGTTAGAGCCTTTAACGATCAGACCTGAAACAAATTTTGTCAATATTGGCGAGCGAACGAATGTCACAGGTTCCCCGAAATTTGCCAAGCTGATTCTCAATGGAAATCTTGAAAAAGCCTTGGAAGTGGCTCGACAACAGGTTGAGGGAGGGGCACAGATTATCGATGTCAATATGGATGAAGGACTCTTGGATTCGGAAAAGGCCATGGTAACGTTTTTAAATCTTATCGGGTCTGAGCCGGACATCGCTCGGGTTCCTCTGATGATTGATAGTTCGAAATGGTCGGTCATTGAGGCCGGGCTCAAATGTATACAAGGCAAAGGGGTCGTGAATTCCATCAGCCTCAAAGAAGGGGAGGCCAAGTTCAAGGAGCAGGCGCGTGCCATACGGCGCTATGGGGCAGCGGTTGTGGTGATGGCCTTTGACGAAATGGGACAAGCCGATACGACCGAACGGAAAGTAGATATATGCACGCGGGCGTACCGTGTGTTGACGGAAGAAGTCGGGTTTTCTCCGGAAGATCTTATTTTTGACCCCAATATTTTAACGGTCGCGACGGGCATGGAGGAGCACAATGCCTATGCGGTTAATTTCATCGATGCCACAAAGCAAATTAAAGCGACGCTTCCGTATTGTAAAGTCAGTGGAGGTGTCAGCAACATCTCCTTCTCTTTCAGGGGGAATGATGTGGTGCGAGAGGCTATGCATACCGCGTTTCTCTATCACGCCATTCAAGCTGGCCTTGATATGGGAATCGTGAATGCGGGACAGCTGGGAGTGTATGAAGAAATCCCCAAGGACCTTTTGGTCCTGGTTGAAGATGTTTTATTGAATCGTCGGCCTGACGCGACGGAACGATTGGTCTCTTTTGCCGAGACGGTGAAGCAACAAGATAAAGCCCTGCTAAAGGAGGATGCGTGGCGTCAGGGCCCGGTGGAGGAACGCTTGTCGCATGCCATGGTGAAAGGGATTGTTGAATATATTGATGCTGATGTCGAGGAAGCACGTCAAAAATTCAATAAACCGTTGGATGTGATAGAAGGCCCCTTAATGGACGGGATGAATATTGTCGGAGAATTATTCGGTTCAGGGAAAATGTTTTTGCCTCAAGTCGTCAAAAGTGCCAGGGTCATGAAGAAAGCTGTGGCGTATTTGTTGCCGTTCATGGAAGCCGAAAAAGGCAGAGGGGCAAATAAAAGTCAGGGAAAAATTCTGCTCGCCACCGTGAAGGGGGATGTGCATGATATTGGGAAAAATATTGTCGGCGTCGTGCTGGCCTGTAACAATTACGAGGTGATAGATCTGGGTGTGATGGTCCCCTGTGACAAAATTTTGCAAACGGCACGGACTGAAAATGTCGATCTGATTGGGCTGAGTGGTCTTATTACGCCTTCCTTGGATGAAATGGTTCATAATGCCCGGGAAATGAATCGGGAAGGATTTACCATTCCGTTGTTGATTGGAGGCGCTACGACCAGCAAAGCTCATACGGCTGTAAAAATTGCACCTGCTTATCAAAACCCTGTTGTGCATGTATTGGATGCCTCATTAGCAGTAAATGTCGTGCGAAAGTTGATGAGCAAAGATGATAAAACTTCTTTCGTCGACAAGGTTCGTGCCCAACAACGGCATACGCGCGAAGCGTATGAGTCGAAAAAAACGGAGAAATCGTTATTGCCTTTAGTGGAAGCCAGAAAGCGGCGTTTGCAGATAAAGTGGGACCAAACGGAAATTCCCAAGCCTAATTTCCTAGGTGCTCGCGTGATTGATGAGTTGCCGCTTGAAACATTGGTGCCGGTTGTCGACTGGTCTCCATTTTTCCATGCGTGGCAATTGCGTGGTAAATACCCTCAAATTTTTGAGGATCCCACCGTAGGTCCGAAGGCTAAGGAGCTCTTTGAAGATGCCCAACGATTACTGCAAGATATCATGGCCAATCAACTCCTGACCGCCAAAGGCGTTTACGGCTTTTTCCCTGCGAATAGCCATGAGGATGATATTCTGGTCTATGCCGATGACTCCAGAGCAAGCGTGGCCAAAATTTTTCATACGCTCCGGCAGCAACTTGAAAAGCCAAAAGGGGAGTGTAACTTCGCTCTGGCGGATTTTGTTGCCCCTGATTCATCAGGAATGAGAGATTACATCGGTGGATTTGCGGTTACCACAGGCATTGGGATCGAAGCTCTTTGTCAACGATTTGAGAAAGACCACGATGATTACCATGGCATTATGGCAAAGGCCTTAGCCGATCGATTGGCGGAAGCTTTTGCGGAGTGGCTTCATCGGGAAGTTCGCCGGGAATGGGGTTATGGTCACGAAGAGCAATTGAGCAACCAAGACCTTATTCAGGAAAAATATCGAGGAATCCGCCCTGCGCCGGGGTATCCGGCTTGCCCGGATCATACGGAGAAGCAGACGTTGTTTGATTTGCTGGATGTGGAGAAATCAGTCGGTATCCATCTCACCGAGTCTTATGCAATGTATCCGGCTGCTTCAGTGAGTGGGTTGTATTTTGCCCATCCTCAAGCGAAATATTTTTCAGTTGGCAAGCTTCTTCCTGATCAGATTCAAGATTATGCCGGCCGGAAAAAAATGAATGTCTCTACGGTTGAGCGGTGGCTCTCACCCAACTTGTCCTATGACCCTGATTGATCCTACAAAGGGACAAGGGGGACTGTGGCTGAAAAGATGACTTGAAAATTGGGTCAATGGCTGGGGAAGAACTGCAAGGCGAAGGGCAACATTGATGCGTCCTGGGAAATGCCTCTGCTAATGGGGATCCGAATACCGATTGCCACTTTCCCCAGACCAACCGGTAATTCCGGTCTCTTGAGATTCCCATAAGTCCTGAATCTCTTGGGCTGCGAGGTCAGCTTCTTTTGAACTTTCTTCCTCTTCTTGTTTCCCCTCTAGATCTTTTTCCATGGCTTTACTTGGCTCTGGTCCCCTCCCTCGTGGAGAGTTTTTGGGTAACGCATTGATTGGCATAATCACCTCTGTGTTGTCTTAATCGTTCATCCTTAGCGCTTCATAATTTGGACTGTCAAGTGAGCCTGAGGCGGGGACTGTTTGCCAAGTCCTAAAAGTGGAATATAACACGGCTTCCAGTGAGCAAATCCGTGCCGTCTAGGGAATCATGTTCTTATTGTTGGAGGAAGCAAGAAGTCGCGTTAGTAATGACGGTACTCAAGCCAAGATGGGTTGAATATCTGTTGAGCATTCCAGCAAGGAATGTTCCACGGGGTGCCCGAGGCTTTGTAGAGCATTTACGATCCATCTATATCGTTCCTCAGCCCAGCTATCAAATTCACTGGAATTCTCAAAGACCAAGTCCCAGGCTGGCACTGAGTCCAATAACAATAATTGGTGTGGCTCATTTTTCCCTGGAAAGTATACGACCAAGACAGCAGATTTTCCCAAGAGGCTAATATCCGTAAACATATGAATCATGGCCTGGGGTGGGAGGTCTACTGTGCGAGAGGCGGCTTCAACGATTGGTCCATAAATACGATGCAGGAATTCTTGAATGGTTTCATAAGGCGATTTGGTTTGATGAAGATGGGGATTCGGTGCCTGTCCAAGCAGGTTGGTTACCAGATATTGGAGCGCTTCCCAAGAGGGCATCGTCCCAGAATTCACTAAAGAATCCATTAAGTAGGACATCCAATTTCGACGTCCGGACACCGTTGCATAGGTCATCGGCATTTCCTCGCAAGCATTCCCTTCGAAATTAAAGGAATTAAAAAATTGTTAATGTAGAATACGCTACCAGGAAGGAATTCCCAGGGCAGATATGAGGAATTATAAGATGAGAATTATATTCGGTCAAATTTTGAATTTTTCCCAACACTCGTAGGCCTTGCGATTGTCCTTGACCATCGTTTTTTCAAGGGCTTAGAATGAAGTGGTTGGCCTTCAAAATGATATTGAAAATCAATGAGTTATTCTATGTCTGAATAAATTCTTATACTTTTCGGTTTGATTGGCATAATGGTTTATAAATCATTTTACCTAGGGTGAAAAATGAGGATAAATTATGATAAAGGCGGGTTGATTCGTCCTGATCAGATTCAATTTCCAAGAGGGACTGGTTCCAAAGAACCAATCAACAAGGTCAAAGTCATGCTGGTTTTTCCCCCGGACTGGTATCCGTCTGAACCCTACCTGAGTCTTCCTACTCTCACGGCCTTTCTCCGAGCGGCCGGCCACCAAGTGGTCCAAAAAGATGTCAATTTAGAAATGTACGACTGGTATTTTAGCGGAGATTTCCTGCGGCGTGTTCTAAAAAAAGTTCCGCAACAACTCGATCGTCTCAAAAAAATCGGAAAGAGACGTGAGTTGACTGATGCTGAAGTGGACCTGCAATTAGCCCTTTGCAATTGCACTCGAAAATATATCAGCGAATTGATTGAGAAAGCCGAAGCAGCCAAGCGAATCGTTCGAAGCCAAGAGTTTTATGATAGTGACAAGCTGGAATGGGCGATTAATATTTTTCGGGAAGTCACGTCAACCATTTCCCTGGTGTATGCTCCGGCAAGAATCTGCATGCCTCCCATGGAAACAGATTTATCTTATAAGCTTTTCATGTCGTCTGAAGTGCTTGAAGCCGTTCATGATACCCAAGTCAATGTCTATCGGGACGTGTTTGAAGCGATCCTTAAGCCAGCCATTTTGGCGGAAAATCCTGATGTCATCGGAATTTCTATTGTTCTTCGACAGCAATTGTTTTCGTCCCTGACATTTTGTGCGCTCATTAAGGAACAATTCCCGGATATTCATGTCACGATCGGGGGTAACACCGTGACCCGCTTGCGAGAAGTGCTTCCTGATACTCCAAAGTTATTTGCGTTGTTTGATAGCGCGATTGTCTATGAAGGTGAAACGGCACTGTTGCGATTGGTCGAAGCCATAGGGTCCAATGGCGATTTATCGCATGTTCCCAATTTACTGTTCAGAGATTCAGCCGGGATTCACGTGAATTCTGAAACCTATGCTGAAAATATGGGCGAGTTGCCTCCTCCTGATTTTGAAGGACTGCCATTGGACAAATACTTTGTGCCGGAGCCAATTCTACCCTATTTAGCGACTCGTGGATGTTATTGGGGGCGATGTGAGTTTTGCGATCATGGAGAAGGTTATACGGCAGGTTATCGAACCAAAAGGGATTGGCAGATTATTGAAGAACTCACCTATTTGAAAAACAAATATCATACACGGAATTTTCATTTTACGGATGAGTCATATCCCCCTGCTTTATTTCGAAAGATCACGAAGAAACTGATTGAGTCGAATTTAGACATTGCCTGGACGACGCATATCCGGTTTGAAAAAAGTCTTCTTGAGGATCAGGTATGGGAGGATGCCCAAACATCGGGATGCAAATATCTCCATATGGGATATGAATCTGGAAGTGAGCGGGTGCTTCAACTTATGGACAAAGCGACAACCACAGAGGTGATCCAGCGAAGCTTAGAGTTGTCCTCACGGCATGGGGTCTGGAATCATGTCATGGGCTTTTTTGGATTTCCCGGAGAAACGTATCAGGATGCGAAATTTTCCATCCAATTTTTAGAAGACAATCGGGAGCACGTCCATTCCATTGGATTCGGGACGTTTGATTTAAGCAAACATACCCCGGTAGCCAAGAATCCTGAAAAGTTTGGCATTACCTATTATAAAAACCCGGAATGGGATTTGGCGTTGGATTATTATTTTACGGTGAAAGAAGGATTGGGTATTGAGGATGCCGAACGGGTATTTGAAGAATTCGAGCAAAATCATTATGCCGGGTGGGATTTGAAAATCTTTGTGCGAGAATATGTGTTTTTGTATGTGGCCCACTTCGGGACCAACAAATTGCCTTCCCTTCAATTCCGCCTTAACTCACAAGATTCCTCAACCAAATTAGCGTCAGTCTAAAGTCAGGAGTGTAGGTCTATGACGGATACATTGATTGAAATCCGGAGTGGGGGTTCAACTGATAAGCCCAGACGACTATTTAAGACGATGTTGTTGTTTCCGCCGGAATGGGTACCGACTGCTCCGTATCTTGCCCTGCCCAGTCTGACGGCCGCTCTTCGTTCGTATGGCCATCAGGTGGTGCAGAAAGATATCAATATTGAAATGTACGACTGGTTTTTCAGTGACACCTTTTTAATCTGGGTCAAACTTCGCATGGATCAACAGCGACGGGATTTGGATGAACGGAAATCCCGAAATGGGTTGACTGAATTGGAGCGCGACCGCTTGGCCTCCTTGGCAGCGCAAGATGCGATAGATGTCATGGATTTGGCGGAACAAGCTGCAGAAGCAAAAGCCATTGTGCGAGGTGAGGCGTTTTATGACGCTCATAAACTGGAATGGGCCTTAAATACGTTTCGAGATGTCATGCAATTTATTTCAGCGGCCTATTTCCCCGCGTCTTTGGTGTTTTATCCCATGGAAAGCAATTTGGGCTATCGCTCGGGAGTATCCAAGGAAGTCTTAGCTTGCCTTGACGACGAGACCGTTAACGTGTATCGGGATGTCTGTCGGCAATTAGTGCTTCCTGCCATTCAGAAGGAACAACCAGAGGTCGTGGGAATTTCCGTCGGAACCCAAATGCAATTGTTGGCCGGTATGACCTTTTGCAAAATGATTAAACAGGAATTTCCAGGCATTCATGTGACGGTGGGTGGCAACGTAATCACCCGGTTACAGGAAGACCTCCCTAAACAGAAAGCATTCTTCACTCAAGTCTTTGACTCAGCTATTTTGTATGAAGGCGAACATGCATTGGTATGGTTGCTGGAAGCACTGGCGGGGGAACGAGACTGGGAAAAGGTTCCCAACTTGATGTGGTATCAAGATGGACAGGTTCGAGTGAATGCTGAAGTTTATACAGAAAAGACGACGGCCTTGCCTCTTCCTGATTTTGAAGGATTGCCGCTGGATGCTTATTTTGTCCCGGTTCGCATTTTGCCTTACTTGGCCACAAGAGGGTGTTATTGGGGACGGTGTACGTTTTGTGACCATGGGCAGGGATATTTCGATCAATATCGTGGGAAACCCGCACATGATGTGGTTCGTGAAATCAAAGCGCTGAAAGAGAAATATCAGGCTGAACATTTTTTGTTTTCGGATGAATCGTATCCTCCTGCGTTATTGAAAAAGGTCACGCAATTATTGATTGAGGAAGAGGTGAATATTAAATGGACGACCTTAATCCGGTTTGAAGAATCACTGCAGGATCCTGAAATATGGAAGCAAGCTGTTCGAGCCGGTTGTTGCACGCTGTACTATGGGATGGAATCAGCCAATGAGCGAGTATTGGAGCTAATGGATAAACATGCCAAAAAGGCGGTGATCGCAAACAATCTACGGGAGGCTGCAAAGGCCGGGATCTGGAATCATGTGATGGCCTTTTATGGCTTTCCCGGAGAAACACGGGAGGAGGCGGAAGAGACACGGGAATTTCTCCTTGAAAATAAACGATATATTCATTCAGTTGAGCTATTCTATTTTGTGGCCTATCGGCACACACCCATGGTTCGGGATCCCGATCGGTTTGGTATCACCATTCATAAGCAGCCAGATTATGATATGCCTCTCGATTACTATTACACGCTTAAAGAGCCTGGAGGAATTAGTTGTTTGGAGGCTATGCAATTGGCTGAAGAGTTTTATCAGAAAGATTTTGAGCCGTGGGCTGTTCGAGTCAATGCTCGTGAACACGTCTTTCTGTATATTTCCAAGTATGGCACAAATTTCCTGCCTCAAATCTATGCGATGAAAGCCGGGCAGGATGAACCTCGAACCGATGGGGTTCAGGGTCTGATCACTTGGCCTGTGGCTCATGGGCCTTCAGAAAAAAATACGAAAGGCGAATCCGGGATGTCCCGGGTTGTGAGCCACGCCGCTCCATAACTATCTTTCCTTGAAGAAGAGGGAAGGGTTGGTGGGTAGGGATGGCGCAGTAGAAATTCCCGGTATTTAAGAAATCCCGTCCAATTATGGTTTTTCAGGTTTCTGGTCGAGAGTGGACGACGGAGGTGAAGATTTTTCATGGGTGTGCAGGTAATTAAGCAGGAGTTGATAGGCTGCCTGAACTTCCTTGGTTTTGGCCTCTCCTTTTTTGTACATTTCCATATATTTCGCCGGGTTGTTCGTGAGCCCTGCGTAACGAGCGGGATGCCAGATGCGCCTTGCCTCTTCGTAGCGTTGCAAGAGGACTTCGCGCGAAAGAGGTTCAGTAAGATTGAAAATTTGCAATGCGTGATCCACAGTAATGAGATATGAAGTGTTTGGGAGTTTCATGACATTTCCGTCAGCAAAGTAAATTGGAGTCCCTCAGCCTCTTGGATTGTTCCCAAGTGTTTCAAAAGCTGAGAGCCACTGTCAATTGGAATTTGGCCTAAAAATAACCAGGCTTGTTAAGGGAAAATTTTGACGATGCAACGAGAACTCCCCCTATTGGAAGCGCCAAAGATTTTTTCCAAGCACGATTATCGCGAGGTGTTGAAGCGGGAAATGGATGCCGGGAAAATTCCATTAAGTTTAGGGAAGGAATGTCCCGTCAAATGCACATTTTGTTATGAATTAGACCATTCTTATAGAGAAACGCTGGACCCTCCAAAGACCTCCCAAGAAGACTGGCAGTTTATTCTGGATTATATCAATGCCAAGCCGACAGACCCTCTTCAGTTTTGGTGTCTGGGGGGGAATGAGTACATGGAATGGACAGACTTGTTCCTTCATCCCAAAGCCATGGAATGGATCGAAGATTTTTTAAAATTCACCGATAAAAACATTCAATTCTTTACGGTAGGCTTTGTCCATGTACCTAAAATTCATCGATTGGTTGAGCAATATCCCGGGAGAATAAATTTTGAGTTGTCCGTCATCACTCTTGGGGAGTATCGACAAAAGCTCATGCCGCATGCTCCGTCTGTCAAGCATTTGATGAAAGTCTTGGATGGCCCTGCGGTATCCTCAGCAAATTTTTATGCTTTTGATGAAAATACTATGTCTGAAGATGCTAAAGCGATTTCTCGAATCAATTCTCGGTGTGTGTTGTGGATGGGGTGCCTGACCCCGGTTGGCGGAATTCCGGAGGCCACAGGTCGTCTGATGCGGCAAGGTCGAAAATATCTTGCTGTTGAGGCGGAAAAAATATACGATGCCGGCCTTCCAAATTTTACGACGATTCACACGGAAGCCTATGTAACGGCTTTTTTGAATCGAAGGCGAATTATAAGTCTATTTGATTCCTTGGAATTAGAAAAACGGGATCCGGTGGTCATGGCAGGAAGCGTGTATCGAATTTTAACCATGTTCAGGAAAAATCGGGCTAGATTTCTCCATGTTCCGAATGCCACGCTTGGGGGAGATTCCGATTGTACTGTCCTGCTGACTCTCAATGATATTGCCAGGCGGCTGACGAATGAAAAATATCTTTATGTGCCCCAATGCATCCTGGAATCAGGCCGAGGGACCAATTGCGATATTGCAGGGGTCCACGTTGACGACTTTGTGAGCAAGACCGGCGTGAAGGTGCGAATTTTGCCAAAAATAAGTACAAAGTTTGCCAATAATCGATTGTATCGAAACGGGTCGTTACAGAATTATGTTGAGGATTATGTGCGCAATCCCTTGACTCCTTCCTATGAATCATTTCCTCTTACAGCCTAAGGTGCACCAAGGGTATTTGTTCTGAATGTGAATTTCGTTGATAGCTGGTTCGCAATGCGTTCTACCCGTTCTTGTTGAAAAACTCATGGATTTTTCCAGACGGTCTCTTCCATTTTTTCAGGTAGATGTTTTTACAAGTGAGCCTTTTGGGGGGAATCCTTTGGCGGTGTTCCCGTCCGTAGGGGAATTAAGCGAGCGGGAGTTTCAACAGATTGCTCGTGAAATGAATTTATCCGAAACTGTTTTTGTGTTGCCTCCAACCGATCCCAGAGCTGCCGCCAAAGTCCGTATTTTTACCCCTTTTCAAGAAATTCCGTTTGCGGGGCATCCAATTTTGGGAACGTTCTTTGTTCTCGGAGCGATGAAGCATCTTGCTTTGCAGGAGCCCGTGACGAAAGTCTTCTATGAATGTACCTTAGGTCTGTATGCGCTTGAACTCGTTGTCCTGAATGGGCAAATCGAACAAGTTATTATGTCTCAACCTCCCCCGCAATTTATTGATGTGATCAAACAGGTTGAAGCGGTGTATGACATTGCCAAGGCCTTGGGAGTTCACAGGTCGCTCATTGCCGATACGATGTTTCCCGTAGAAGTGGTCTCGACCGGCTTGCCAGTATTGATTGTCCCCATTCGGACCTTAACGGCCGCAAAAAGTATGGAGGTTGATCACGTCGCCGTTCTGGAAATTTGTGCCCGGTTTGGTACCAATGGGATTATGATCTTTACGACGATGACGGTGGAAGAAAGCGCCAGTGTGCATACACGAATGTTTGCGGACCCTATTGGCATTCCCGAGGACCCGGCTACCGGGAGCGCCAGTGGTGCCCTTGGGGCCTATCTGGTGAAGAATGGAGTCGTGGAAGTTGGACCCACCACGGAGGTGGTGATGGAGCAGGGGTATGAAATCGACCGGCCGTCTCGTATTTTAGTTCAAATATTTTCTGATGATGATGTGATTAAAGAAATCAAAGTAGGAGGACAAGTGGTGATGGTGGCGGAAGGGAAGATGGTATATTAGAGCCTACAACTTTCTTTTCACTCGCTCTTTTCTATAGATGCGATGGAATATGATCCGTGTAGTTTGCCAAGAATAGACAAGGGCATTTCAGTAAGATATTTACTTCGTCAGTTCCCCGGCAATGTGCCCCATTTCAGGCAGGATGAGCTTTTCCATGGCGAGCCGGACGGCGCCTTGTGAACCCGGAATCGAAAAAATCACTAGTCTTCCATGGATCCCTGCAGTCGCCCGGCTTAGTATGGCAGGCGATCCAATATCTTGGTAGCTCAAATATCGAAAGAGCTCCCCGAATCCATCAAGGCGTTTATCCAGAAACCCGTCAACGGCTTCAAACGTTGAGTCCCGCCGGGAAATACCTGTTCCACCATTGATGATAACGATCTGAACTGTTTCCTGTCCGTTGGCTTGGAGAAGAAGGTTTCTGATGTCGGCCGGTTCATCTTTGATGACTCGGTAATCCGCAATGGTATGGCCCTGCTCTTTCAATAGATGGCAGATCAACTTTCCACTGGTATCGGAATCGGGAGTTCGGCTGTCGCTGCAGGTAACCACCATGCAGGCCAAGGAGGTCACTCCCTGTGTTTTGTGGGTGAGATGAGAGGGTTGGGCGTGGTCGGTATGAGACCCATGCCCTTGATGAGAGTGATGTTCACCCATGCTAAATCCCAAGGCAGAAACCGACAATCAGGACCATACCGAATCCGGTTTGAGCTGCTCCGCCGGTTTCCCTTTTTTGATGTGCTCATCCAATATGACTGCGACATCGGAGTCTTTGACTTGAGAGTACCAGGTCCCCGTTGGATAGACGACCACGTTGGGCCCTTGTTCGCATGGTCCGAGGCAGGTGGTGCCGGTCACCAACACCTCGCCTGGCTGAACTCCGCGTTCAATTAGTCCCATATTGAGAGCCATCAATAAGTTTTGTGCACCTGCAGCTCCACAGGAAGGCTTGGGGTGCCCGGGAGGGCGGGAATTTGTGCACACCAGGATATGATATTTGGGTTTTGGCATAGAACCTCCTTCTCGATGATTAGGTTAAAGGGAATGAAGATTGAAAGGGTAATGTTAACGAGAGGCTCATCGGGAACGAAACAGATCCCACATCTCCAAGCACTCCTCCGGTAACTTCCAGTGCTTGACTCCTGCCATGATCCAATCTAAGTAATGATCTTTGGCTTTAAATTTGCCAATGCTTTGTGCGACGTGCGTGGAGACAAACTCTTTTTCTCCATCCTCAGTAAACACATTCACTTCAACATGACGAAAAGCTCCCTCTGGAAGATCGCCTTCAAATTTATCCATTTCCTGAACATCTTCATGGGTGAGTTCAAATACGCCTCCCCACACTCGTTCACCAGCAGAAGGGGCAATGGTGGCTAATCCACAGCGCCATTGGTTGGACCATCGTCCGAATTTTATTGTGTGGTCTGGGACATACGCCTTAAACAAAAATTTGGCTTCTGGAGCACGTCGTTTTAGTTGAATTGGATTCAGATTGTCCGCATAGATGAAAAATCGCATTAGTTGAGTCCTGTCTGTTTAAACGAAAGGTAGTATTACCATACTGCCTTTGCGAACTGTCAAGGAGTGATTCTCGGTATCTTATGGTCGTGGGGGTTTTTGGAAGGTCAGGAAAGAACGGGAAAGGGTTTTATGTCCGCTTGCATTCATGCTTCAGAGCCTTTTGGATGAAGATAGGCTCGAGATTGATGGATAGCCAGGAAGGGGATGCAGAAAAGGGATTCCTGAAGGCTAGGTTCTGGGGGAAAGGTGCAACTGATGGTTGGAATGGTCAAGCCGAACCAGAAAACGATCAAAAAAGCTGAGACCCAAAAGGCCATCTATCCCAGCGGGGAGGTTGGGGATCGTATGCACGACCACTCGGACATCATCCCGTCCTGCATTTCCCACGCGGATTCTTCGTGCCACCCCCATTTCAGCCTGGACCTTTCCACCAGCAGTAAACAAATTAATATGTGGATTGGCGGAATCTGTTCGAACTCCTGCATCAAATGCCAAATCTTCGGAAATAGTTGTAAAGGTAGCGCCCGTGTCAACAATGAGTCGTGCTTCATGTAAGTCATTCAACTCCACTCGTGCCACCCACACTCCCCCTAAACGTTCAAGGGGAATAACCGAATCCTCGGATCCAGCGGTTACCTGACCTGGGCTGGGAATGCCTGAACGAGCTTTGAGGAGAGCCTGATCTAAAGGAATTCGGCTGAAAATAGCCTGGCCACCCATAACAGCACCGATGGCTAGAGCAGCAATTAATATGAAAAAGCGGTTTGTGGCTCCCATTGTCTGAATTCTTTCAGGAATTCACTGCTGTGATTCGATACGTAATTGAAGTGCCTGAGCTGACTTTTCGGTCGGGAACGGGCAAGTCTTGAAAAAAGCGTTTGACGAATAGGGAAGGTACTCAGTTTTACCAGGTAAGCGATTCGTGAGTATCATTACTCCATGGGGTATTACATTTCATGAAAGGGAATTTCTTGAAAGTGGGTTAGGGACCTTGCGTCCGACGTTGAGTTTTGTTGCAATTCAATTGCAATTACTATTGACACATGTGGAGCCCTTTGGTACTTTGGCGGCGAGTGTATAATTAATAATGATCCGATTAAATCCTTCTCCAACCTCTCGGTTCAGTGTGGGCCTGGCTCTGACGCTTGGCTTGGTGTTGTTGAGTTCAATTCCGTTTGTCCATGCCTTAGAAATCCATCATCTTTTTGCCGATGTGGATCATGACGGGCATCAACATTCGGATTTTGATCTTTGTCAGTGGGTACAGCATCACACGGCCAATTCCCTCGTTTGGGATGCCCCGGGCTTATCTCATTGGGCTGTTGTTGCCGGTTTCCTTTCCCTTGATAGAGAAGAGACATATTTGTCTCTCGCCATTCCTCTCGGTAATCCCCGCGGGCCTCCAGGTTCTTTTTTCTCCTAACTTTCTTTTTACAACTGTCCATCAGAGTTGATTCACCTTTGCTGAGTTCCCGGAGGGGAAGAGTAGCCGGGGATGACACAATGGGCATTTGTTCGTAAAGCGATGATTTGCTAATGGAGGTCTCCACGCGTTGATTGGGACTGTTAAATGGGTGAAAGGGGGTGGACTTATTCTCTGGGTCCTTGGTTTGGGGACAGTGATGAGCGCCGATCCTGCCCAAGGTATGGAGAAGGATGGTAGCAATGGAGTCTGGGTTGTGACGGGTGTGGTGCAATACGAGGATCTTCGCCGAGTCCCTCAGACAAAGGTGGAACTGCGGGATCAAGAGGGAACTCTCCTTGATACCCAGGTAACGAATGAAGGGGGTGAGTTTATTTTAGCTCCTCCTGAGCGGGGTATTTATTCTATTCGAGCAACCCAGTCTGATTTATCCAGCGAATCGATTATTCTCAAAATCGGAACTGCTCCTATCACAGAGATCAGATTAACCCTCGCTGCTCGTCAGGAGCTCACGCTTGAGGTTGTCGCCTCTTTGCCTCCTATTCAGCATCGTCTCTCCGGAGAATCCTATTCGGTTAGTCGCAAGGATATCGAGGAATTACCCCGAGGAAATAATATTGCTCTTAATGATTTGCTTTTAACTCTTCCCAGTGCTGTAGACGGGGGACTTAAGCAAGTTCACATTCGTCAAGATCACGCCAATTTTCAATTTCGAATTGATGGTGTCCCGGTTCCGGATACCGTATCTTCTGTATTTACGGATGTCATTTCTCCGCGGACCTGGGAACGCGCAGACATTATTTTGGGTGGACCGGAGGCCCAATTTGGCAATAAGACGGCCGCGGTCATTGACGTGACGACAAAAAGCGGAACTCAACCAGGATTTGGGTCAGCCCAATTTTTTGGAGGATCTAACGAAACGCTGAATCCAGCCTTAGAGTATGGGGGCACGGTTGGTTCAGAGTTTCGGTACTATCTGCAAAATAGCTTTACTTCCACAAATCGGGGTATAAATCCTCCAACCTTGGGAAAAACCATTTTCCATGATCAAAGTAATCAAAATCAAACATTGCTCAGGGGGGATTGGCAAGTCGATAATCAGAATAGTGTGACATGGCTGTTCCTCAATTCAATCGCCAAATTTCAGATTCCCACTCGACCAGATTTAGCGGCGAATCCCGCCATTGTCGGACTTCTTCAAGGGGATAACCCGGGTTTTGAGCCGGTAAGGTCCCAGGATGTTGATGAATATCAAAAAGAGAACAATCAATATTCACAGCTGGTCTGGCGCCATGACTGGAGTCATGATCGTTTTTTCAGCATGGCCGGGTATTTTCAGCATTCACGAGCTACATTCAAGACCGACCCCTTGAATGTCTTGTCGTATACCCAAGATCCTGACGAACCCTTTTCAGCAAGCGACCAGGACCGGTGGGCCTATTCTGGAGGGATACGCTTTGATTACAGTCATCGACTCAATCCCGATCATTTAGTTAAAACCGGATTTCAGATTCAAAGGACCCAGGCTATTAATAAAACCCGGCTATCAGTTTTTTTGAGAGATGGAGCGGGTGATCCGATAGGAGGAGTCATCCCTCGGAATGCCGATAACCGCACCATTGGTTGGCGTGAGGAATTTTGGATCCAGGATCAATGGACCCCCTGGGCTCAATGGACCTTTAATCTTGGTGTGCGTTTCGATCAAATTCAGGCGTTGACCAATGATGGTCAAGTGAGTCCACGGATAGGAGCCACCTATGCCATGACGCCCAATCATGTCTTTCATGCCTTCTATGGGAGATTATTTACTCCACCAAATTTAGAAGCTGTGCCGTTTCTCCAACTCGACACGATTGGTACTACCGCCGAACCCGAGAATTTGACCAATCGAACCGTGGAGCCTGAACGCGCGCATTATTTCGAGGTCGGCTCGGCTCATGCGCTGGGAGATTCGGTGACAATTGAATTGACCGGATATTATAAATTGAATAAAAATTTATCCGATGCCGGACAATTCGGAACCACCCCGCTTCTGAATTATTTTGCTTTTAAGCGTGGATGGCAACGGGGAATCGATCTGGCTATAAAAGCTAAATTTTCGGAAACCCTGTACGGCCGGGGTAATGTCGCATGGGGTCAATGTCGGGGGAAAAAGCTTCAGTCAGGGTATTTTTTATTGGAACAGGATGAAATTGATGATATAAATTCCAGTAGTGGGGTGTTTTGTGATCATATGCAATTGGTCACGAGTGCCGCTGTCCTTACCTATCGTCCGTTTTCCCATACAACCATCACTGGACAAATGCTATTTGGATCAGGACTTCGGACAGCAGATCCTGGCGGGAAGACCAATTCCACCCATAGCCCTTCGTATACCACGTATAATGTTTCCATTGAGCAGCTTCTTCCATTATGGAATAACTACAAAATGTTGCTGGGTTTTGATGTGATCAATGTATTAGACCAGCAGGTTTTTTTGAATCAGGGGGAGGGGAGTATTGGTTTAGGTGTGTCGCATGCCAATATGCCGCGTTCTTTCTTCTTTCGTGGGCAATTCTTTTTTGGTGGGTAATGCTTATGAGTGTCTTTCGGATTCTTGGCTACGGTCTCTACCTGTTCCTGCTTGTGAGCATTCCGGGGCTATCGTATTCGGCTGCCTCAGATCTCGCTACTCATCATTCTGACCACGAGGAAGATACGCAGGTGGAGACCCTTCCCACCGTTCATGTCCATGGGATGCGTCTCAACCAGGATCAACAAATTGGACCAGTCCCTCAACGGACGCCATGGCCGACGGTTCCGCCAATCTTAGACGGGCAGGTCTTAGATGATTGGCTTAAAGCCCGGTTATTGGTCAGTAAGGAATCCGAGGTGACGGTGGTTATCCTTCAACCTGCCACACATCGTGAACTCACTCAAGCTTCTTTGCAGGCTCTCAGGCAATGGACTTTCTTGCCTCAAATGAATGGGGATATCCCCATTGATGGTGAAGTCTCACTTCGCATTCACTTTCGTACCAAGTAGATCCTGCCTGTCCAATTTCTGGCATTGAAGCGAGGCAGGCTCGCATTGTTCTTGCTTTTTTACCGTGGCTCAATTCCCCCCATTTAATCCAAGAATCAGGCTCATGTCTTTCTTGTCCAATTTCCCTATTCCTTTTCTGGTGAATGTTTTGGATCTCTAATTTTTCAAGCAATAGACTTTTTGAGGAAAGAAGCATAAGCTTATTGCATTCATATTGCTTCAAAAAACGGGGTTCCATCCTTTGGGGGAGGGAACAATGGGCTTTCTTCGACTATGTTTCTCCTCGTATTTTTTCTTTATCAGATCCCTTCCTGAAATGTTCCTTTTCTTTCTGTGATATCTGAGGTGCCTGATGCCCCCTGATCGACATCGAATGGTCAAGATTGTCGCGGTGGTGACTGTGTTGCTTCTGCTCATCAGTACCTCCGTGCTGAGCTGGCTTTACCTTGGAGCGATGGAATCTGAAAAAGAACGGTTGGCTCATCTGGCAATCCTGCATGTTC
>JAOUGQ010000277.1 GCA_029865515.1 Nitrospirota bacterium | reverse complement strand
GAGATTTTTTTTCCTTGGGTGAGAGTCGCGGCCCGCTCCAGGATATTTTCTAACTCCCTCACATTTCCTGGCCACTGATAATCCATAAGCCTCGCCATGGCTGCTTCCGCCACTCCTTCAATATTCTTCTGTTGCGCGGTGACACTTTTTTGAAGTAATCCCTGAACCAGGATGGGAATATCCTCTTTGCGATCCCGAAGGGAAGGCAAGTGAATTTCAATCACATTCAGCCGATAATACAAATCCTCCCGAAACCGCTTGGCCTTGACCTCCTCAGCCAACATCACGTTGGTCGCCACGACCAACCGGACATTGATCGGCATCGAACGAGTGGCCCCTACCCGCCGGATTTCCCGCTCTTGCACGGCTCGCAGCAGTTTGGCCTGGAGCATCATGGGCATTTCACTGATTTCATCCAGAAACAACGTGCCCCCGTGGGCCTCTTCAAACAGACCGGTTTTGTCGGACTTGGCATCCGTAAAAGCCCCTCGCACATGACCGAACAACTCGCTTTCCAACAACAGTTCAGGAATAGCCGCGCAATTCACAGGGACAAAGGGAGCAGATTTCCGTTGACTATTAAAATGGATGGCTTTGGCCACAAGTTCTTTGCCTGTCCCGCTTTCTCCCGTAATCAAAATATTTGTCTGGGAATCGGCTACCCGACGGATCAGATCAAAAATTTCTTTCATCGGTTTACTTCTCCCGAGAATTTGGTCAAACGCATATTCCCGGGTGACCTGTTGCCGGAGTTGTTTAACCTCCTGTCGAAGAAGAGCATCTCGCATGGCTTTCGCCACCGTCAGCGAGAGTTCATTGGTCTTGATCGGTTTGGTGAGATAATCGAAGGCGCCTTGTTTCATCGCCTCAACGGCCGACTCCACTGTGCCAAACGCCGTCATCATGATGAGATTAGACTCCGGATGCTTTCGAAGAACATGATCCAACAACCCCAGCCCGTCCATCCCTTTCATGCGTAAATCCGTTAAGACCACGGGGAATTTCTCCGATTCCATAAGGTTAAGCGCTTCATGACCATCTGAGGCCACCCGAACTCGATAGTGCTCCTCCTCCAGGATGTCCCGCAACAATTGCCGCATTTCAGGTTCATCATCGACGACTAAAACAGCTGAAGAATCTTTGGTCATCTGAAGTATTCCTTGTTTGGCTCGGTGCAGTCTGACCCCACAACCTTGGTAGAAAATGGCCTCAGCCCATCCTTGGGTAGATACATTTCTCTGTGCTCAAGCTCACCCATCACAAATAGTCGAATTCAGTCGATCATCAAAAATGTCACCCCCATCTGTTGACTTATGCCCCAAACAGGCATTTTTCTACTGTAGCAATTTGCACCACCTTGGCAAACTTATTCAACTCGGCCTTAGTGAAGAACAATAGCCACCCTCTCTCCCAATTCTTTCAAAATCCCTAAAATTGAAAGAAGCTCCCTTCCTCCCGGCTAGAGCACAACCGCCGATCACCCCCCCATCGGGCATTTCCCTTGCGCAGCCAGATCTTGAGAAAAAATGATTCTTAGGTGCTCCAAAGACACTCCAATGGCATTTCTCTTGCTCGATATAGTAAAACATGGCACGACGAACCAATTCAAAAAGGAAGATCCCATGAGAATTGTTGTTGCGGTTGATGGTTCACCTTGTTCAACCTCTTCTGTTAAGGCCCTTGCACATTTTACGCCGCCGGAAGAATTGACCCTGGTTCATGCCCTGCACCTCCCCGATTTCAACTATCCCATGATTACTCCGGACCTCAGAGCCGAAGCGCAGGAAGAAATCAAAGCCCAATTACAAAAAGAAGGAGAAAGCATTCTTGATGAAGCCCAAGAGCACCTTCCGGCCAATTTCCCCCACTTACAGCGGGTCCACCAAATCGGGCATCCAGTCGACGTGATCGTGGAAACGGCACGATCCGCACGATCCAATCTGATCATTTTAGGAGCCAGAGGCCTTGGGCCCCTTAAAGAGCTGATTCTGGGAAGCATTTCTCATCGGGTCCTGATGCATGCGCCGTGTTCAACCATGATCGTCAAAGCCCCCCTCACTCAATTACGAAAGATTCTTCTGCCGATCGAAGGCCCGGAAGACGCAGAAACGGCCTTGCAATTTTTGGCGCTCCAGCCTTTTCGCCAACCGGTTGAAGTCGAAGTCTTTGCGGTCTGGCCGCAACCCCAACTGTCCTGGCCAACCACAGTGGGACAATCGGATCTCATGGAAATTCAGGCCATGGAAGAGGCCCGGGAACGTATGAAAAGCGTCACCGACCGGCTCCTACAGATGAAATTCCTCTGTCAGGCCAATGTTGGGATTGGCGATCCCGCCTATGCCATCCTTGAGCAAGCCAAAGCCTCTCAATCCGATCTCATCATGATGGGCACACATGGCCGGGGAGGGTTCTCCAGATTTTTAATGGGTAGCGTGTCGCATGCCGTGTTGCATCAGACTCCTTGCCCGGTCCTGATTGTCCGCTAACCTGTCAAGCAATCTGGAAACCCGCTCCATTTCCCCCCCTGATGACATCTGCTACAGGCCCGGCCGGTCAGAGTGAGGGGTTCTACCAAGAACTAAGGAAGGCTGGGCGTTTTCATAAGAGGATTTTTCCATAAATTTTAGTCGCCCCTCTTTCTGACCTTTGGCATACCCATTGCTTAATCATTCCAGTGGTATCAACATTTTCCCTTGTTTTACAAAAAAAGGAGGATATGCAATGAGTGCTATCACACGTTGGGACCCGTTTCGGGAATTGGATGAATTGCAGGGTCGGCTTTCGACCTTGTTCGGTCGAGCACCGGTCAGAAAAGAAGGGGATCGCCAAGAAGCATTGCGCGTCGCTGAATGGGCCCCCTTAGTTGACATCACGGAAGATTCGAAGGAATATTTAATCAAAGCTGAGCTTCCGGAGGTCAAAAAAGATGAAATCAAAATCGGCGTACAGAACGAGGTCTTAGTCATCTCCGGTGAACGAAAGTATGAGAAGGAAGAGAAGGACAAAAAATACCATCGAATCGAACGAGCGTATGGCAGCTTCTCCCGAAGTTTTACCATCCCCGAAGATGCGGATCCCGATAAAGTCTCAGCGGAATTCAAAGAGGGGGTGTTGCACGTCCATATACCGAAAAGTGAACGGGCAAAACCAAAAAGCATTGAAGTAAAAGTCTCATAAGCGAGGGGGTTCCCCTTCCGGCGAGAGGGGGAACCCGTCTTTTCCATGAAGACCACAAGGGTATCCAAGAAAGCCGAATGAGAACACTCACCGAAAAGACAGAGGGAGGGGCTCCACCCATGCACAACTGTCAAGGAACCCGGCTTCACAAAATGTGGGTCCTGTTCGTTGGTTTCTTTTTGTTAGGAGGGGTTCCCTTATCCAGTGCCCAATTCCAACAAGAAGTGAATGTGACAATTGAGGGATACATGTTTCGAACCACCCAGACTCCCCTGCAACTGAACACCGAGACCGTTATCCACATCAAAAACATGGATGATGTGCGCCATGATTTTGGATCACAAATGTTCTTGAATACCCTCACCGAAGTTGAAAGTAATGGCGTCATCACTTATGGAAATGGCGTGGAAGGGGCCTATATCGATCCCGGCAAAGAAGTATCAATCCGCTTGGTTCTTGATCATCCCGGCCGGTTCCAGTTTCAATGTTCGATTCATAAGGACATGAAAGGGGAGATATTACTCCTCACTGTGGACGCCGTATAATTTTCAAGCCAAATTCCCTATGGATTGTGATAGGATAGCCGAGCTATTAGAATTCCAGAGGTATTCAGTCTTGTCTTCACCCAAAGCGAAAGGTCAGTATATTTTATGGTCAAAATCGTGACCCATGTTTTGGTTCCCACCGACTTCTCCCCAAGCTCCGTCCCCGCCTTTCGATATGCGGTGGAATGGGCGAAAGTGTTTGAGGCTGAACTCACCCTTCTTCATGTCCATTCCCTGCAACCAGGGCTGGATATCGATGCCGGAATCGCCCAAAAATTCCTGGATGAACAACGCAAGGTCGCACGGGGAGAGCTTGAAAAGCTCTTAACCGAGGCCCGGCAACAAGTCCCGAAGGCTACCATGGAACTGGTGGCCGGCCTGCCCTCTGAAGGCATTTGCCAGATTGCCAGGGAGAAAAAATGCGATTTGATCATGATGGGCACCCACGGGTGGACGGGATTCAATCGGGTGCTATTCGGAAGCGTGGCGGAACGGGTGATTCAACGAGCCCCGTGTCCGGTCCTTTCGATTCCTCATCGGGAAGCCTCAGATGTCTCTGCGATGCA
>JAOUGQ010000276.1 GCA_029865515.1 Nitrospirota bacterium | reverse complement strand
GTTTCGATTAACATTTCCGCCCCATATTCATTTAAAAATGTTTCATCACCCGTGGCGTGGACATATTTTCTGAGTGCGTACATGATGTCCGCGTTGATGTGGTACTGAGCGGTCCCCGCGGCATAATAGGCCGAGGCTTCTTCCCCATTGATGGTCCTCCACGGGAACATCGCGCCTTTCTGATTCAAATCCCGGGCCCGTTTTCTGGCCTGGTCCAACATGCGATACCTGAACATCAGGAGATTTTTGGCGATGCGGGGAGAGGTATAGATTAAAAACGGGAGTAGATAAATTTCCGTATCCCAAAAGTATTGACCTTCATAGGCTTGGCCCGTCAGGCCCTTGGCCGGCACACCGGTGGTATCGGCTCTGCCCGATGCCTGAAGAATATGAAACAGGTTGAAGCGAATGGCCTGCTGGATTTCGATGTTGGAGCGCTTGGTCCGCGTGGGATCCAGGTTGCTGACTTGAATGTCGCTTCTTTGCCAAAAATCGGCCATGTATTGTTCCTGGTCGGCGAGAATGCGAGTGAAGCCCTGTCCGAGAGCTCGATCCAAAGCCCGCTCCGCTCTGGCGCTCAGCCCTTCGGGAGAGGCGGTGTGCGTCGTGTGATAGGTCATATACTTCAACAGGAGGATCGGCACACCGGGCTTGGCTTCGATTGAGAAGACGACTGCCCCGAAGTCCTCGTAACACTTGCTCTGGAACGTGTGGGGACAGTTGGTGACGAGGTCATGGTCCATGCCGCATGCCAACGTCATATTGCTGTTTTTGGTGGCATGACACAGAACGATGCGGCGATCTTTGACAGATTGCTTCCTGGGGTGCAAGGCTCGATCGATGAATCCCTTCGCCTGACGGGGGTCGCCGTTTCCCTTATGATGATCATGAAGGTAGAGCATTTCAGAAGAAAGCACGACCGGAGCCTCGGCATTCAACAGGGTGACTTCGTAGGACATGGCCGCGAGGTGCCGGTGGGGAAACGACACCAGACGTCTCGATTTGATTAAGACCTGTTTCCCGGACGGAGTCTCCCACAAAATCGCCCGGTCTAGTGTGGCGGATTTCATGTTCAGGCGGCGGTCATAGTTCAGCAGATTTGCGTTGGGGAGATACAAAGGCTCATCGTCGACGTAGAGCTTGATTTTTTTGCTGTCTGTCACGTTGACAATGGTTTGTCCTGTTCTGGCAAAACCATAGGCCTCCTCCCCGTAGACGATCGGCCATGATTCGTAGAATCCATTGACAAAGGTGCCGTTATGAACGGCCGGCACTCCTTCTTCAACGCACCCCCGCATGCCGACATATCCGTTTCCTATCGCAAAAATGGTTTCGGTCATTTCGATGAATGGAGGATGGAATTTTTTCTCTATCAGGTTCCATTCGTCGGGAGGATAAATATGGTGGGGAGGCTTGACGCGTTCATGGTGGATCATGAATTTTCAACCTTCCAATCAAACGCTACACGTATACACAACGATGCCAGAGGTTTATCAGGCTGACGAACCGTCCAAAAATGTGAGGGAAACATTTCCGGAAGGTCAGTCGAGCAATTCTCCAAGATCCTTCACAATGATATCAGCGCCATGCTTCCTGAGTTCGTCGGAATCTCCTTTTCGCGCGACTCCGATCACCAGCCCGAATCCTCCATTCCGGCCCGCCTGAACGCCGGAAATCGCGTCTTCCACTACCACTGCACGTTTCGGATCCACACCTAAGGTTTTGGCTGCGGCAAGAAAGCCATCCGGAGCCGGCTTTCCCGAAAGGTTCTGGTCGTGGATGACGTTTCCATCGACTCTCACTTTAAAGATATTCGCGATTCCAGCAGCTTTGAGCACCGCATCGCAATTCTGGCTTGAGGTCACGACGGCGACCTCGATCCCTTCCCGGCGGATCTGACGAATCAGCGCGAGGCTTCCTTCGTAGGCTTCAACACCATCAGACTCCAGGACCGCGTTGATCAATTCGTTCTTGCGGTTTCCCAGCCCGCACACGGTTTCTGTTTGTGGTGGATCATCTGGAGTCCCTTCAGATAGCTTAATTCCCCTGGACCGGAGAAAATCCCGGACCCCATCAAATCGCGGTTTCCCATCGACGTAGAGGCGATAATCCGTGGTAATTTCAAAGGGTTGAAAGGGTTCACCCGTCCGGGATTTCCGATTCTGCAGGTATTCGTCGAACATTTTTTTCCAACACGTGGCGTGCACATGAGCTGTTGCCGTGAGAACTCCATCAAGGTCAAACAGCACGGCATCAAATTTTTCACGGGTTATCGGATTCGGTGCCTTCTCTCCACTCATGGTTGTTTTTCCTCCCCGCTGAGCCCTCTGGATTGAACCTCCACCTTTTTCCCACTGTGGCATTGTTGCAAAGCAGGGATTGGATGCTTCCATCTCTCCTGACGGTTCAAAAGGACTCGCTCAAGCGGGCTTTCGTCATCCTGCCAATCTGCATGGTTTGCGGGTACAGGTTTTCGGGACGAAACGCCTTCCATTTTTTCTGTGTATTTCCCGGGCTTCGCAGCTCCGTTACATGTGGTCCTATGATAAAGCGCCTGTTGACCAGTCTTGAGAATTTCATTAAGTAGTTTCAATCGGGGGAAACAAAACAATGGTCACATAAAACAATAATGAATTACAAATGCCCCCCCCGATGCACCGGGGAAAATTTTCAGGAAAAGAAGAAATGAACGGGGGGCGAAACCAGCGCATCCGGAATGGTTGACTATATTTGAGGAGGGTTAATAATTATCCACAGGCCATGGTGTTAGGATAGATGTTACAAATAATTAACAATTTTCACGTGCGCCAGCCTTTTTCTTAATAATACTCTCCCTCCTTGCATTAACGCTGGCTTTGTCAGGAACAGCATGTTGACAGTAGTGGTGGACAAAAAGTTAGAGATTTGCTCTCCTCGGGAATTTCCTTTGGATCACTGATGTCAGAAAAACCGCAAGAAGTTTACGTTATACGTCACGGAGAAACCGAATGGAGCCTTAGCGGCCAACACACGGGTACTACTGATTTGCCGCTTACCGAAAATGGTCGAAATCTGGCTCGGCTTCTTAAGCCCTTCTTTGCGAATCACTCCTTTGACCTGGTTCTCACCAGTCCTCTGCAACGTGCCAGAGAAACGTGTCTGTTGGCTGGTTTTGACGAGAAGGCAGAAGTAGACACCAATCTTGTCGAGTGGAATTATGGAGAGTATGAAGGGCTTACCCCCAAGCAGATTCACGAAAAAAGACCCGGTTGGATGATTTTTACCGATGGCTGCCCGGGTGGAGAAACCCCTGCGGAAGTCGGAGCTCGAGCCGATCGTGTCATTGCCAGGGTCCGAACGGTGAGAGGGGATGTTGCGCTATTTGCCCATGGTCATATTCTACGAGTGCTGGTCGCTCGATGGCTCGGTTTGCCTGCCACCGCAGGCCGGCATTTTCTCCTTCATACCGGCACCTTGAATGTTTTGAGCTATTACCGCGGAATCCCGGCCGTAAAGATATGGAATGCTCCGCTGATTCCCGCCGAATAAGGGCTCTGCCTGCTCCGTCTCCCGCCTTGAAGTTCTTCTAAAGAGCACCATGTGAGGACCTAGTCTCCCGACCTTCAAGGGGACCATGGAAATTCCCCTTGCTAGAGACCGTGTGTTCAGGTTATTTCGCTTTTTCACGAATGCCTTCAAAGATTTCTTCAAAATAGGGGCCCATCAACCCGCGGGCGACTGGATGCTTCGCCGAGGATCCGAAACCTGCCACTCCATCGGTGGAAATACGATAGAGGGTCACCAACAACGAGCCCTCTTTCGCGGGAAGCGCGGCCCCGATTGATTGCAAGCCGTTATACTCGTGGCTGGCATAAAAGTGTCGGTCAACCACCACATACGCATCGCCCTCGTTGAATAACATGCGATGGCTCAAGATCAATGTCGGACGGCTAAACACGTCAACATTGGCCCAGTTAAACCGGGTTTCAATTTGCTTGGCTTGGCTGGCTGGATATTTGAGCAAGGTTTGATGGAAAGAGGGAAAGTATTTGGCGACAAGTTTGGCCTCGTTGGTGGCGAGAAGAAGATCCTGACTCAACTCAAACTTCGCCTCCCCACCCCGCGCGTAGGGAGGGATGCCTGACAGACCCTTTTCCCGATAGGCTAGATACCGGGCCAGCAATTGCTCCCGCACCAGTGCCTCGACTTCAGCTTGAGACCCGCCTTTGGATTTGAGGGCCTGAAACGCGGCAATTTCCTTCATGTCCAGATTCAATGTATCGCCCGGTTCAGCTTCGAGATAGCGTTTGGCTTGGTCTT
>JAOUGQ010000275.1 GCA_029865515.1 Nitrospirota bacterium | reverse complement strand
CTTGGTGGAGTATATTGGCCAAGGGGAAGGTCGTGGGGTGCAGGTGTTTATCGCCGGGGCTGGAGGGGCGGCGCATTTAGCCGGAGTGATTGCGGCGAAGACCCAATTGCCGGTGTTGGGTGTACCCATGCAATCGAACGCTTTGCAAGGTCTCGACTCCCTCTTATCGATTGTGCAAATGCCCAAAGGCATCCCCGTAGGGACTCTGGCGATTGGAAGCGCCGGCGCGGTGAATGCGGCGTTATTGGCTGCCGCGATCTTAGCCTTGGCCGATTCGTCTCTAGCCAAACGGTTGCAGGCCTATCGAGAGGAACAAACGCGTGCCGTGTTGGCCGAGCAGCTGTGAGTATCGACGGAGAAAGCCTATGATGATTTGGCGACTTAGGGGGAGATGACCGGCTCTGTCATTGATGGGACGAAATTGATGTACCCTTCCCGGCAGAGGGGCATGGGAGTGCTGTCTGAATTGCCAACAAGACATGCAAGATTACAACTTCACAAGTTTGGGCGACACCGGCATTGCTCGTTATTGCGGGATGGCTAGGCGATTCGGTCGTCATCCTTTCTGACAAGAAGAATTCCCGTCAATTCCCTGCGGATTTCTTTGCTGGTTCTTCTGGTTCAGGATTGCCCTCGTCGATCCATTCAAATCGGGGGACCAGCTTTCCCCCAGATGTAATCTTCTCGTCAAACATCTTTACCGGTCTTACCCAAAGGCCACACGCTCCATAGAGGGCGCGGTAGACGACCAGGTCTTCTTCTGTTTCGGAATGTTTGGCGACGCCAATGACTTGGTAGTCTTTCCCTTTATAATGACGATATCTGCCGGGTTTAATCATTGGGATGCTCTTTTCTCGATGTGTCTGTGCTGTGTACATGGCCTCGGGAGATTGTTGTTATTGTCGCGTTGTGCCGCAACCGGCTCACGATAACCTGGGAAGAGACCGGACTGGCAGCGTTTATTGGTGTGAAAGATTTTGGCGATACGCATAGAGGGCGAGACTTCCCGCCACTGTGGCATTTAACGGAATAGATGCATCGTTTTGGGGAATACACAGTCGTTCCGCAAAATGAAATGGGGGCACTCCCACGCCTTCCTCTCCAATCAGTAGACGTAGGTTTTTGGGCCATTTCACCGTAGACATATTCGTCCCCGCCAAATCCAACGCCGTAATCCATCGCAATGCTTCGGCCATATCCAGGTTGGCGATGGAATCTCCCCACTGTAACGACTGGACAAAGACCGCCCCGCTACTGGCTCGAATGACCTTCGGGTGAAAAGGATGAACGGCTTCCCGAAGCAGAATGACCGTTCGCACGTCAAAGGCCCGGCAGGACCGCAGTAAGGCGCCAAGGTTTCCAGGGTCTCCGATTGGGCAAACGACTTCCAATCCTTTGGGTGCCCGGGTCAGATCAATATGTGAAATTGCCGGGATCCCGCAGACCAACAGAGGTTCTTTGGTTCCGAACATGTCCAATTCCTGAAACAGAGAATTGGAAAGTTCATAGGGTTTGGATTGAGAGGGAAGATCTTCCTGTAAGTTCCAAGAGGGTGGAAGCAGTATTTCCTGGATGGCTACCGCTGGATTTTTGCTGATTTCCTTTCGGAGTTTGTTGCCGGAAACCAGGCATTGGTCATGGCGTTTAATCCCTTGCGAGTCGAGTAATGACCGCCATCGTCTAAAATGGGGATTCTGCCGGCTGGAGATAGGGCGAGGCTGGTTCACGAGGACCTAAAGGGGGAAATCGTCTTCAAAAGCCCTACAGAGCAACAAGGAAAGTCTTGCCAAAAAAAATGATCTTGGACGCTGTTCGTGGGATCATAGCAAAAAGCGGCTCAAGAGACCTACAAGAAATGCCGATAACTGAATCAAACGAGTTATCCCGCCCCCAAACATGTATTGAGTGTTCATTCGAAATAACCAGCTGTAGGGCACCGGCGAGTTGAGGAGGAGGAAGGTATGTTGGGATCTTGGTCCATCGGGAAAAAAGATCAAAAGCCGGAAAAACATGATGACGAGTCACGGAAAATTCCTGATGCAAACGGATCATCTGGCGCCAGAGCATCGGATGAGGACGATAAGGCCTTAGAATCGTTGGCCAGGATTCTGAGAAGTCTGGGCCGTCATGCCTTTGAACTGGAGCAACTCTCCGAAGAGGCCATCGAAAAGGAGTTTGAACGGTGGGCTATGCATGTGTTGGTAGGTGCGCAGATTTCTACTGAGGATGCGGAACTACCCGGGCATGAGCCGACGACCCGGCGTGATTGGGGCGCCTTGACCCGATTTGTGAATGGGCATCGTCAACAGGAAAAAACCTATGTCACCCGAAATCTGCAAGATGTGCGAAATGTTCTTTGGGAATTTACGAATATTGTGGGACGCGCGATTGTCGAGGATCAGGAAACCGACCAGAAAGTAACGAACCATTTGACTCAATTACGCACTGCGACGGAAGGAGGTTCCTTTCAGGATGTCAAGCATGCCTTGTTTGCGGTGGTCCAAGGTATCCATACGCTGATTGATGAACGAAAGCAACGTCAACAACAACGGCTGACCAAGCTGGGAGAAAAGTTGCGGGCCGTGGAAGAGGAACTCGGCAGTGCGCGCAAGCAGATGACCCTGGATGCTCTGACGCAACTCTATAATCGTGGGGCGTTGGATCTTCAATTAGAACGAACGGCCAGCGTGAGCTTTTTCTCAGGGACATCGGCCTGTATTTTGATGGTGGATGTTGATCACTTTAAGCGCATTAATGATACCTTTGGTCATCCGGCCGGGGATGCGGTGTTGCAGCAGTTGGCGAATCGCCTGGTGTCGACATTCCCGCGAAAGGCCGATTTTATCGCCAGGTATGGCGGTGAAGAGTTTTGTGTGTTGCTTCAAGGAGCCGGGTACGAATTGAGCCAACGTTTAGGAGAGCGGTTGTTGAATGCTGTTCGACGGGAGGAATTTCACTATCAAGATATCGGAATCCCGGCTACGGTGTCGGTCGGTGTGGCGGAGTTACTGCCTGGTGAAACCGTTCACTCGTGGATTGAACGTGCGGATCGTGCTTTATATCGGGCAAAGGATGGTGGTCGGGATCGATTGTGTCTGGCTAATGAGACGACCGGAGCGGCGCAGGAATCCTAAGGGAGCTGCGTGTGAGGGCTAGGCGGATTGCATTGGCTTTGAGGCGCTCAGGTGTTTTAATGCTAATCGATGGACGTGGGTCATTTCCTGAAAATTTCCGAGTCGGGTGTGAAAGAAGCTCGCAATTTGTGGGATTCCGGCCATGATGTAACCGAGGATCGGTTCCCAATCTTCGGGTTGTACCGTTAACCGCCCTTGGCTTTTTAGAAGGGCCAAGTCGATTGCGGCTTCGGTGTTGGGATTGATCCAGATGTCCGCGATGATGCCGGAAAGCGCCACGGTATCGACCAGTGCTTGAAAGTCCGGCGGCGTCTCAAATAATTCTGGAGTATGGCTATACAGGATGGCAACTTGAAATTCCTCAGGAAGCTGCCAATGCTGGGCAAGCCAGGCCCCAACCTGTTGGTGGTCGACCCCCAAGTGTTCGAGTTCAAGCGGTTGCAAGTCGCTATGGTTGTCCTGATCCAGACCCTGGAATAGGGTGATCTCTTTTGAGGCCACCTCATTCAATGCGAGGATGCCGATATCCTGAAGAAGGGCACCGAGAAACATGAGTTCTGCATCGGGGCAGGCGAAGTGTTTTCCGATGGCACGACCGGCGACGCTGGCCAGGATTGATCGCCGCCAAAATTTCACATGATCAATTCCGGATGCCGATGTCTCTTTCATGTCTTTAATTAAACGATAAAAGCAAAAGGAAAGTGCCAGATTGGCGATCGTTGAAAATCCAAGTAAGGTCACGGCTTGGCCAATGCTGGTGACTTTGTGTCGTGACCCGCCGTAATATCCCGAATTGGCCATAAAGAGGATTTGCGCCGCCATCCCTGGATCCTGGCTGATGATATCTGCCAATTCTGAGGTTTCGGTCTCCTCGTTCTGGCACATTTTGAGAATTTTTGAGGCCAGTGGAGACAGAATGGGCAAGGATTTACAGCGTTTAATCCTTTCGAAAATCGTCGAAACCTCTTCGTCTTGAGCGATGTCTAATGGAAGGGATAATTGCATGAACGCATCCTCGGGAATTGAATGTTTGGAAGAATGATGAGTAACGCCTCTCTTGCTTCTTCCCTGTGTCTTTTCCTGTTTTCGGTCAAAACGGGTCAAGGCTTAAGGAGGATCATGCGTTTATTTATTGAGAGAAAGGGGATGTTTAGGCAACCGGTTCT
>JAOUGQ010000030.1 GCA_029865515.1 Nitrospirota bacterium | reverse complement strand
TCACCAACTCATCAAGATCCGCTAACGTCGCCGTTCTCATAACCCCCTTTTGTGATGTATCTGTTGCCATTGTTCTCTGATCCGTTTTTATTCTCTCATCCCCCTTTTTCCAACCACAAGATGCCAGAAAGGAAACCCTCACCCGGTTGGACCAAGGCTCTTGAGCTTTGGCATTTCCGCATAAGATGGTTGAATATATTGAGGTGTACAGCCTTGCGGGAGGAAGGCCCCCCTGGCTAGCAACACCCGTCCTGCAAGTCCGATCCCCTTAGCCGATGGCCATGCCCCACTAGCAGGAACCTCAATAAGGGGGTACCCTTGTAAGGGAAGGCCATTCCGGTTCTGCACCCACCCGTCTCCGAGCACCATTGTCGGCTCGGACACGGCGTCACAGATTTCTTTCATCTCCCCGATTTGAGCCTCTTTCAGGCAGACAACCTGTTGATTCTCCCACCGGAAAAGCCCCCAGTACACCATTCCTGGGCGAATACTGACGGTACTTAACAAAGGAAGATCCGAAGCGGGCTGATTCCATACCAGCCCTTCAAGGGTGGAAACTCCAACCAAAGGAATATTTAAAGCCAGTCGAAAGCCCGTCATCGTGGCCAATCCCACACGTAAGCCGGTAAAGGTGCCTGGTCCCATTGAGACCGCTAAGCCTTCAAGATCCGACACCTGTAAAGAGACCGAGGTTAACAAACGGTCAATCGTGGGGATGATTTGTGGAGTCAGAGGCTTTCCTGACTCACAGTCCAGATAGGCTAGCAGGTCTTGATCATTAAAGACGGCCACACTTTGATGAACTGTGGCCGTTTCGAGTGCTAAGATTATCATTCTTTCTGTTGACTCCAGGCACGGGCATCATTCGACTTCTGGCGAATAGCCTATGTCACTAAGCCGCATTTACGATGAATTCCTGAAAATGCAAAGTAATGGATCCTCCACTGGGTCGATGGTCCGTGGCCCGGACAACGAACGGCAATCGGACCGGAGAGACTTCCCCCGATGCTTTGACCTTCACCTCTCGATAATCTTCACACTCCACTGACACGACCATATCATCGAATGCGCGTCGATATTCAATCGACGTCAGCTCCAGGGTCTGGGCATCAACCCAGGTCCGGACGGTGAAATCCTCTTGAGACGAAGTCGATGACGGTTGGCCTGCCGCCATATCAATTCGATAGCGATCTTCATTTTTCCACACACGGACATCCGAACTCGACAATCCGGAAATTTTTCCCAACACCGCATCCAGAGCACGAACACTCAACATCACGGTCTGATCCCATTGCGTGCGCGCGGTGGGTTCATCCACTCGTCCGGTGACCACCTTGCCCTCAGCCGGGAAATACAGTTCATACTGGTTGCCCTCGCGATGAAAATCCATCACGGGAACACCCAAGCGAATATAGCCTTTCAAGTTCAACACATCGGGTCGCACATAGGAAAACATGCCTTGAAGATTTTGAGAAAGAGGGATTCCAGAACCGGAGATGGATGCCTGAAATAATCCTCGAAGAGTGCTTATGGTCGCCTCTTTTTGACGCAACGCCTCCAGCACCCGCTGCCCTTCTTCGTCTTCAACAGGTCGTAGCGCCGCTTGGAACAGGCCGGCACATCCAACCAGAAAGACTAACGGCAAGACAGCCCATCGACTCAAAATGTTCATCTTGATATATCTATCCGTCAGACCTTGCCATTTATGAGGAATGGCTGACCACTGTTTCCCAAATGTCGCCAATTTCACGGATACCTACGACTTCTATTCCTGGAACAGGCTTGCATTGCTCCAGATTGGGCTCAGGCACCACGCAGCGTGTAAATCCCAATTTCATGGCCTCCCGAATGCGAAGTTCCGCATGCTGCACCGGCCGAACTTCCCCACCTAACCCCACCTCTCCCATCACCACCAGCCTGGGGTTTAGAGCCAACTCTCGAAAGCTGGATAACACCGCACACACGATTCCCACATCAACTGTCGGCTCATCAATTCGAAGTCCTCCTACCACATTCACATATACATCGTAACCGGTGAAGTGTAATCCTAATCGCTTTTCCATGACTGCCAACAATAACGATACCCGGTTCACCTCAACACCTTTGGCCATGCGTTTCGACATGGGGTAACTCGTCTCCGCCACCAGAGCTTGCAACTCCACCAATAGAGGGCGCGACCCTTCCACACTGGACACGACCACTGACCCGGCACTATGGCCGATTCTCCCGGTCAAAAACATTTCTGAGGGATTAGCTACCTCCATGAGGCCCTCATCCTTCATTTCAAACACCCCGATCTCATTGGTAGGCCCAAACCGGTTTTTCACCGCTCGAAGGATGCGATAGCTTTGCCCTTTATCTCCTTCAAAATACAATACCGTATCAACGATATGTTCCAGGAGTCGTGGCCCCGCAATGACTCCTTCCTTGGTCACATGCCCAATAATAAAGACCGGAATATTGGTCCGTTTGGCATACCACATCAGGCGACATCCAACTTCCTGAACCTGGCTCACACTTCCCGGAGCCGACGTGAGTTCCTGAGTGAAGACGGTCTGAATGGAATCGACGACCATAATCCCGGGATTGACCTGTTCCGCAACCTTGAAAATTTCTTCCAGGGAGGTCGCCGCAACCACATACAAATTAGGAGAGTGAATACCCAGGCGATCCGACCGCATCTTGATTTGTTGCGGGGACTCTTCCCCCGACACATACAACCGTGCCTGCTCTGATGTTCCTAAGGACGCCAGAGTCTGCAGCAGGAGGGTCGTTTTGCCAATTCCAGGATCGCCTCCAATCAAAATCACTGATCCCGGAACCACTCCTCCCCCAAGTACCCGATTCAATTCTTCAATGCCGGCCTGAAGACGAAACTCCTGGGTCTGCACAATGGAGCCAATCGGTACCGCCTCAGGCGTTCCGCCGGCGACACTTCGTTGTTGAATGGGCGAAAGATCCCGATCAACTTCTTCCCGTAACGAATTCCATTGCGCACATTCCGGACACCGCCCACTCCATCGTACCCCTTGGTATCCGCACTCTTGACACACAAAACGGGTTTTGGGACGAGCGGCTTTCATCCAGTTACCCCTCCCGATGACACAACCCAAAAAACAGCAAGGCACCCTCGTATGATAGAGAATACTTTTTTAACCATTCGTGGACCCATCAATTGCCGCGTGCTCATATTTAGAGATATCGCCGGACACGAGACCAATCATTGAGAATAATGGCCCTGCGCGGGAAATGCTCTTGTATGTTGGGAGGCGGTAAAATAACGGTTTGCAACCGATTTTGAACGAGGACTTCCGCAAAACCTGCTGTGCGCCCAATACCTCCACTCACTTTTTCCCATCCTTCCGCTTTCAGATCGTGTAAGAGATCGGTCAATGCTGTGGCCGTCTGAGGAAGGATTCTCACCATCCCGGGAGGAAATTGATGATCGCGCAACCAGGTCTGAATGCTTTCAATGCGCCCTCGCCCGGTCAGGTCCAGATACACAAGGTTATAATAAAATTCGGCCAGCTTACCCAATTCTGCAGCGGCAGCGGGATGGGCCTCTCCTAAACTCATCCCGGGATCCAGATACAGTTCTGGCGGAGGGGCTTCCGTGACAAGCTCCTCTGCCACCACCGCCAGGTCAATCAGCAAAATGGGACGGCGACGCTCCCATGAGAGCAGGACCCCTTTCCCTTCAATGGCGTCTACCTTAGATTGAGTGATCACCTTGACGACGATTGATAAATTCCCTCGCATACTGGGAACAAAATCGAGCCGAGCCCATCCATGCGCATCAGTGTTCGCCTGCCCAACTGTACGCCCATGGACAAAAAACTCTACGGCCTGATCAGGAATACCGATTTCCCCTTCCGCGTCGGGGTTGGTCAATCGGGCTTGTAATTGGATGCGCTTTCCGGGTGACGTTAATCCGTCCGTCACCGCGAGTTCAGCCCCAAACGCCAGAGAGCCACTCAAGATTATCAGGCCTGCCAAAAGCCCGAACGTCTGCCTCATTGTCTCAAGCCAGGAAAAGCAATTCCGCCTACGATTCATCACTTCCTCTCCATCTCGTGTGACACATTCTAAAACAGTCCTCTCCCGCGCTTGCCAAAGGCAAAGGCATCGAACCCTGCCAGAATGACAAATTGGATATAGATCAACCACCCGGTCGGCCAGAAAAATTTCGAAATGATTAAGAGAAGGATCCCGCACACTAGGAAAATATTCCCGCGTTTGACACCTAAGTACAGATGCCCCATCCCCGGTAAAATTGAGAGGGTGGCGGCCCCGAGAGCATGCATGGTCTTTTCCCGATCATCCATGAGACTTCACCTGGCCAAACCATACCATTCGCACTCTACGCAGTTCCAGAGATGAGAAACTCCAATCATGAAAAGGCAAACGGCAAATTCGGGGAAAAAGCGGAGGCAGAAAACGGCAGGAATATGAGTACAATCAACCAAGCTTTCGCTTACGTAATTCTTCCTCGTAGGTTTTATGATAGAGCACATCCCACTCCTGGGAACCTTCTGGAATTTGCCGGGCATAGGATTGCAACCGACTACGCACTTTTTGAACCAGCTCCTCTTCAGCCTTCATATGCTCAGCCAGGACTCGCTTCACCTCACGAAGTGCTTGAGCAGAATCGCCTATCAGCGTTGCTTGTGGGATTCCCTTGATACCCGACAGGATGGCATGGGCCAGATGCGTCTGCTTTTCGTCACTCAGGATGGGAGTATTCATTGGAAATCCAGGGAGGTTGACTCTCTACTTAAGACCTCACCCTTGTAGTGCCCTACAAGATAATTCCGCGTTCCTTGATGAGTTTTTGCTTCACCATCGTAAACATTTTCTGATAGTCGGCACGGCCTTCTGAGAACTCTCGTTCGAATTGCTTCAACATCTCACGGACATCGGCATTCAACCGATCTTCCACCTGCAATTCGGACATAATAACCGATTCCAATTGCTGAACCACTTCCTCTGGCTTTCCCTCAATTTCCAGGAACCCGGCCGCAGTTAATCGTTCAACGACTGAGAGAGCCATCTGATGCACGCGGACTTTATTCAGGCGCATCACATTCCCTCAGGAAGAAGTTCCACTTTCATCATGGACGCCCCTATCGCCTGCCGCAACACTTTCGGATCATCCAAAATCTTGCCAATCACATTGACCCGATCCGCGGGAACCGGGTCATCCCCGAGGCTCATGGGTGTACGACCAAAAAAAACTGCCAACATTTCCCCCATCCCCCAAAAGGCTACATCACCAACCTTCACTTGAGTCGTGGCGATCTCGCGATAATCTTTGACCCCCGGCAGCTTACAATAAAATTCTTCTCCCCATTGATTCACCGGCGCATGAACGGGTAAAGCCGCAACCACGGCCTGAGCCGTCCGATTGGATTTAAGCTGAGCCACCACCTGAATCCCGCCAATGGTGATCTTGATTTTCTGTGGACTAAATTCCATATTTTTTCGTTGCGGTTTGGTACGAAGCACAAAATGATACGGTCTCAGAATGTAGCTTGTCCTCTTGATGAAATCAAGGCTAGAATACTGGTTTCCCGTCCAGACTCATGTTGCAATCCACATTTCTATTTTTACAGGGCATCGGAGAATCAACTGAACGCCTCTGGTGGGAGGAAGGCCTTGCCACATGGGATGCGTTCCTTGAAACACCCACTGCTCCCCGCATTTCCACTGTTCGGAAAGTTCAGTACGATGACGAGATTCAGGAAGCCCGCAATCAGTGGAAGGATCATAATTCCCGTTTCTTTGCCCGAATACTGAAAACCCGCGATCACTGGCGACTCTACCCGAACTTTCGATCTCATGCGGCATTTCTCGATATTGAAACGAACGGCCTCCCGTTACCCGATGGCGAGATCACGGTCGTGGGCATTTACGGCAAGGGGGGCATGACCACCCTCATTCACGGAGAGACCTTATCCGAGGAGCGCTTGCAAGCAGAACTCGCCTCATATGATCTTATCGTCACGTTCTTCGGCTCGGGCTTTGACCTGCCATTTCTCAAAGCTAAATATCCTAACTTGAGGCTCGATCATCCCCATATCGATTTGTGTTTTGCGGCTAGACGATTAGGATTAAAGGGCGGGCTTAAGGCAATTGAGGCCGAAGTGGGCTGTTATCGCCCGACTTCCCTGGAGGGTCTCACGGGTTGGGATGCCGTCCGCCTGTGGGAAGAATGGCAACACGGGCAATCGGCCTCTGGAGACTTGCTCATCCAATATAACGAGGCGGACTGCAAAAACTTAGAACCCCTGGCCGACCTGATTTACAACCGTCTGGTTCAACGCCATGGACTCCCTGACTATATCGCTTCCCTATGAGATCGCATCAATCATCTGACAAATGGATTGGGGTCGGGCTGACGGATATCGGACTGGTCAGGAAATTGAACCAGGATGCCTTTTCTCTCAACGACCAGCTCCAACTGTGGGTGTTAGCCGATGGGATGGGAGGACACGCCGGGGGAGAAGTGGCAAGCCAAATTGCGGTTCACACCATTCCCCAAGAATTTCGAACCCGACTTTCTTCTGAAGCCTCTTTGGACATTCACCTCGACAGATTCCAAGCCATCCTATCCCAAGCCGTTGAGACGGCCAATCAGTCCATTCGGAATGAAGGGGCACAAAACGAACGCATTCATGGAATGGGCACGACCGTCGTCGTTGTGGCCATCACACCCACGCCGACAGGACACCAAGCGATTGTGGCCCATGCGGGCGACAGCCGTGCCTATCTGTTTAGAAACGGGACACTATCGCTCTGGACCAAAGATCATTCACTGGTCGAAGAACGGCTGGCATTAAACCTTATTACGCCGGAGCAAGTGCGCACGCACCCACTCCGTCATGTTGTGACCAAAGCCCTGGGAATAGATCCTCAGGCTCACCCCACCATCCAGGCCTACCCGCTTGAACCCTCAGATCTCATTCTGCTGTGTTCAGACGGACTCACCAAAATGTTGACTGATCAGGAAATTCAAACCATCGTAAGGGGAAAAGCCCCGTATTTGGAATCGATCTGCGACAAGCTCGTGACGACAGCTAACCGGTTAGGTGGAGAAGATAATACCACGGTGGTATTGATTGGCTTAAACTCAGGCGGAACGCCAGTCAATACTTAGTAGGGCATCCCTTACCATCAAGCAAAATGGTCATGAGCCGGGAACCTTAGCCTGGCCCACCAGTAAAATCCCCCCAAAATGGCTCTATAGGGCTTGCCCAGCAAAACCGCATTGAGGAGCGGCTAGACTGATTAGGCCCCTTGTCCGCAGACCAAGCACGCAACCGATCTCCTGATTGAAGGGACGACAAAAAGCTACCGGTTAGGCTTTCGAAAGAGGGCCGACCACCCAAAATACCCAACGGCATCTTTCATATTTGAAAACCACCGTTGAGCCATACCCATTGACGGATTCGTGACGTATTGGAGAGTGAGCACAATCCGCTCCTCTGCTGCGCCAAGTGGCGTGACCGCATGGTGCAGTTTATCCCCATTAAAAAAAATATACGTCCCCGCTTCAGTCCTTAATGATAGTTCTTTGACCTCTCGATCCGGTTCTTTCGTATGAAGACGGCATACCAAGCGGCTGCTCGATTGATCCCGCAACCCTAACAAAACGGTAAACCGTTCACCTTTATAATAGGAGGTGTCGTAATGATACCCGATATGATCTCCTGGCTCGGTGTAAAAATACAGCGCGCAGGAATGAGGATCCTCTTCCGGACATAGCAGTAACGGTACCCCTGCAATCTGGCTCAACAGATTCATCCACCCCTGATGATGATAAAACGCAAGGATCGCGGGAGCAGATTTTTGAAGCAGGTAAAAGCTGACGCTCCCTCCCTTTTTATGCCCTGGAATAAAGTTGCGATTGATCTGCGGCCGCACGCGCTCTACTTCCTGCATGAACTCCTGGACAAGCTGAGTGGGCATGAGATGTTCCAAGGCCAGAAATTGCCCCTGCTCCCAATATTGACGGGTCATATCCTCAACGTGGAGGGGCAGAAGTGCCTCAGTCAATTGCTGATCGATGGCATGCACTACAGGATTCAGCATATTCAGTTACCTTCATTCACCCGGACGACCAATCTCCAGGCCTTAACCGTTCTAAAATGAAGCGTCGGGATTCACTGTATCATGTCTGCCACTAAATTTTCACGAGGACAATCACACGTAACATTTTCCTTGACCCCAACGTCACGCACGTTTTATGGTGCCCGTTCGCGTCAACAATCTCCAAGGTTGTCTCGCAATTCAGCACTACCTTCATTTCACCATTTTTCACTTTTTCCTATGAACCGACTCCCCTTTCGCGAATTGATCCAAGGACAGGATTATTGGATCCAGGATCAGGCCTTACCCAACGCATTAGAGATTGCCCAGCGGTGCATCGCCAAAACGACTTGGACCTTAGGATCTCCCTGGCGGCCAGAACCCTGGCCTGGCATGCGTGCGCCGGAAGCCCTGACTCCTGAAGAGGTTCTCACAGTGGAAACATATGTCACAACGCACTTAGGAATCCCTCACCTCACTCCTCAAACGGATAGCGAGGCAGGGTTTTCGGGTCACAACCATATTCAGCTCTGCGGAGGAGCTGAAGGGGTGGCCCGTCCACATGTCGACTCAGCTCGAATCTGCGATTACGCCGCCGTTCTCTACCTCCATCCAAGTCCCCCCACGAGTCATTGTGGCACCTCCTTTTACCGGTTACATCTCCCTGGAGAACCGCCGGACGGCAACTATTGTCCAAAAAATTTTGAGAGTCTCAGCGAAGTGCCTGGCTTACCACGAGAAATGGATCCCACCATGTTCCAGGAAATCCTGGAAGCTCCCTATGTCTTTAACCGCCTGGTAGCCTATAAATCTGATCTCATTCATTCCGCCACCGGCTATTTTGGTTGGGATCATGCCCTGGCCTCAAAACGTATGGCTGCCGTGTTTTTTTGGAAAGCCGAATCTTAAATACGCTCGATCCATAATGGATGAAAATTCCATCCGTTTATGAGGGGCTTCTACAATCAGACTAGCTTGACTGAAGAAGTCTTACGTCTTGGCAGGCTTTCTTTTGGGGGTATTGGGACTGTCACCTGCGGTAGAACCGGTTCCTCGATCCAGCATTTCCCCCGCGGTTTTTCTGATCGTTGCGGTGAGAGTGCCCCCTCCCAGCATTCTGGCAATCTCGATTTCTCGTTGGACACCTGTCACTTCTTGTACATGAGTGAGGGTACGGTTTTCAGTTGAGGTTTTCTCTACCACAAACTGAGCATGAGCCTGTGAAGCGATTTGGGGGAGATGCGTGATACAGCAGACTTGATGGAATTGGGCCAATTGACGTAAACGACTCCCCATGACCATCCCTGCTTCACCGCCTACCCCACTGTCAATTTCATCGAAAATGACGACCGGAGTTTGATCGTTTCCCGCAAACACGGTTTTCAAGGCCAACATAATTCGAGACAATTCCCCACCGGACGCAATTCGCCCCAATGGCATCAGCGGTTCTCCAGGATTTGGGGCAAGGAGCATATCGATACGATCCATTCCGCTCGAACCAAAGAGATTGTCCGCATTAGCCATCTCAATATTGACCTGCACCTCCATTGTCGCCATTTTGAGAGCAGCTAATTCGCGCTTGATCTCTTGCACCAAGTGCTTGGCAGCTTTTTTCCGCCTGAGCGACAAATCGTGACCAACATCTTTCATTGATTCATAGCAACTGGTCACTTCCGCTTGCCGAAGCGCCACCTGTTCCTCACTGTGCTGGAGCGCTCCCAGGTCTTGCTCAAGGGTCTGGGTGAGTTCCACAAGATCTTCTATCGTTTTACCGTATTTCTTTTTAAGCCGTTGAAGGCCAGCCAACCGGGTATCAATGACTTCCATTCGTTCCGGGTCATATTCCATCTGTGACCGGTAATCCCGAAGATTATCGGTAACCTCCCGCAATGCGATGGTGGCCGTGTCCAATAACGGAACCCATGATTCTCCCTGGGCATCAATTTGCGCAAGCTCATGAATCCACTGAGTCACCTCCCCCAGTTGATCCAGAATCGACCGTTCTCCTTCATGCAGCGCGGTAAAGGCTTGATTCGATAACTCTCCCAATCGTCCACTGTGTTTCAATCGATGATATTCCTGACTAAGAGCCTCTTCTTCTCCAGTCTGCAACTGCATCTTGGTCAACTCGTCGTATTGATATTGAAGGATATCCTGACGATTCGCTTGATCCCGTAGCTTCTGGAGAAATTCGTCTAGGGCCGTTTTTTTCTCTACCCACTCCCGGTGCTTCCCCTGATAACGGGCCACGAATTCCTCAAGGTTTCCAAACGCATCCAGAAGTTTGAGCTGGGTCTTAGATGAAAGCAACGATTGCTGGTCATGCTGGCCATGAATGTCTACTAGCTGCTGCCCGATGTCTTGAATCGTTTGAAGCGGGGCGAGTTGCCCGTTCAGGTAACTGCGGTTTTTTCCGGACCGAGACAATATCCGGCGAACAATGATCTCCTGTTGGTCGGGTAGGAGATAGCCGTCCTGTTGCAACCTGGTCACGAGCGGATGAGTTGATGGGAGAACGAAACAGGCTTCCAGGAGAGCTTCATCAGCGCCAAACCGGATATGTTCGGCAGAAGCTCGTCCACCGACAAGCAATTCCAGCGCATCAATAAGAAGGGATTTTCCCGCTCCGGTTTCCCCCGTAAACACCAGAAACCCCGGGGGAAATTCCAAATGGAGTTGATCGATGAGGGCGAAGTTGGTAATTCTCAGCTCGGTTAGCATAACACCGAGTTATCCGCACCTCTGGTCAGGCGGTAGCAGAGGATTGAGCGAGGAGCGAGTCAATGATTTGTTTAAATTGTTGCTTTGGTCTTGCGCCAACAATTTTTTCCACCACTTGCCCACCCTTGAAGAAGAGAATGCTGGGAATACTCATGATTTGATATTGTCCCGCCACTTCGGGGGCTTCATCCGTATTCAGCTTCATGACTTTCAGTTTGCCTTGATATTCCTTCGCGAGTTCATCAACGATAGGGGCCACCATCTGACAGGGTCCGCACCAGACTGCCCAGAAATCCACCATGACGACCTCTGGGGACTTAAGCACTTCCCCGTCCCAGTTCGCTGCATCTGCTTTGGCCACTAAATCAGACACTGACTGCCTCCTTGGAAAAGTAGGACAAAATAGCTAAACTGTCCTGGCATCCTAAAACCGCTCTTGGGGGCCTGTCAACTGATTCATGCGACATGTCTGTTTTGCCATGGGCGAACTGCTTTGTCTGCTTGCTCCTAACTATTTTTGTACAATTCACAGAAAGCTTTCACCACTTCCACGCGCCAGGCACACCCGCCCACCAGGAATCAGGCATTGCTTCCCGCCAAAGAGTTTGCTGGGCCCATAATTCATCCGTTCGCGCCCGATTCAACCGATTGGCCATTGCCGCCGTCACATCAAATTGTTGACGAATGCCTTCATGAATGAGTTCTTGCGCCATACGGGGCATCACATTGGGCGGATCAATGAGATCAATGATTTCCCGTGCCGTCAGGTTCAAGGACAATTGCTCCACTCTCACATAATCTTCCTGTTTCACCAGTGAGTCTAAATACCCATTAATCGCCTGGTAGACATACGCCAAATATACATACGCCTCAACTGATGGATTGAGATCAATATTTCGCTGGGATGCCTCCACCGCTCGTCGATAATCTCCTGCCATTAAATAAACCTTGGCCCGCGCGAGGCAGTCATTCATTTCTCCAGGAGTCTGATCTGCTTGGGCCCAACTATTGGAAAACTGAAACGCTCCTATAAGAACAGCTCCCACGCCTAACCAAATCACCATCTCCCATACTCTCTTCTGCATCCATGAAGCATTCATGTTCCCCTCCGTCACAAATACCATTCAACATCACTGACTCGCTAAGAACTTCAAGCTATTTCGTAATCCTAACTTCTAGCCTTCGAGACGCTATTACGAAATGTCAGATTTCTTATCAACACACTATTCTCGAAACATCCCTTGTTTCAATCACTTTTGATTACCTACCTGATTCAGCCTTCCTTTAACTGTCCCCGAACAACGACAACAATTCATTTTGGTGACTGCCGGACCATGCCCAAACAAAAACGGACGAGCATCAATTCCTCACCCAATCGACAAGACTCCCATAAACGCCTGTCATTGAACAATGCAAAAGGTGTTTGGCATGCCCATTGCGAACAGCGACCATTAAAGAAGTTATTGAGATCGCGTGATTACTAAAAACTCAACTAACGGACAACGAGCAAAAAGAATGGGCGTCATCACCACCAGAAGAGGCATAATGAAACACAACAAATCAATTATTCACTTTACCATCATCATCGGTATTGGAGCCCTGTCCTTGTGCTTGATCCCTATCGCACCCACCCCGGCCAATTCATCTGATGTCGCATTCATTCTTTCGTCTTCTACGCTTCGTCCAGCATTTCTCTCTGACGAGAACCACGTGGAGGAATCCATCCAAAACGACGATACGTTGGCAGCCTTAACAATCTATCTAGAAGCGCGTGGAGAAAGCTTTGCAGGTAAATTAGCTGTCGCTGCCGTCATTCGCAATCGGATGCATCACAAATACCATAGCGATGGCACTGTAAAAGGCACGGTCCTCCGTGCCAAACAGTTTGAACCGTGGATTGGGCGTAACCCGGAGGAAATGGAATTTGACCCAAGAAACCAAAAGATGCAGGAAAGTTTATTAGCGTGGAAACTTGTTCAAGATGGGCGGAATATCGTGGATGGAGCCGTGTTGTTTTACAATCCCCAACTGGTCAAAACTCCCAGATGGGCTCAAGTCAACCGGAAAGTGGCAAGAATTGGGGGGCACGAATTTTTCAACAAGCACACCATTTAATGAGATTTAGGGCACCTGCATTTTTCGTAAATTCTTGGGACGCCTTACTCTGGAACCCCCGTCCTCAATACGTTCCAACTCTATGCGTAAATGCCTGAGTGCGCCGGAATGCACTCGACAGACGCCCGATTCGGTGAGGCCCAGCTGACTGCCAATCTCTTTCATCGTCAAGCCGGTGTGATAATATAATTTCAGGACTTCTTGCTGGCGTTTCGACAAGGTCACAATGGCCGCATTTAAAGCACTTTTCATTTCAGCATCAGCACAGGCCACGAAGGGATCTTGATGGTCGACATCAGGCAAGACATCCCGGAGCGTACACACCTCTTCCCCTTGCCCGACTGGCTCATCCAGACTGATTAGTCTGGGATCACATCCCCCGATCCCCTCTATCTCTTCTGCAGATATTCCCAACAAATGAGCCAATTCCTGAGTCGTCGGTGGTGTGCCGTTTTTCTGCAGATGCTCTTCCACGATCTGCCTAATTTGGTCCCGGCGAGACCGAACGGACCGGGGAACCCAATCCATCGCACGAATTTCGTCCAACATCATCCCGCGAATCCGATATTCAGCAAATGTGCGAAATTTAATATCCCGACTTGGATCAAAACGTTTCAATGCCGACAGCAAGCCCATTGCCCCTGCGCTGGTCAAATCTTCAACATCCAACGAAAATGGATTTTTGAGGGCCATGGCCCCAGCCATTCGACGAATCATTGGCAGAAACTCCTGCAATATCTGGGTGATTTTTTCTTGATCGAGCTGGGCCTGAAACTCAGCAGGATCTTCTCCCTCAGAGTCCCCCTCCTGAAACAAGGATAGGTCAACTTCCCTGATACCCACTACCAACTCTGTGGAATGTTGTGCGTGTTCGTCCATAATTCCGGCCTTTCCAGTGTGACCAAAAAAAACGCCCAATTCCGAGGAATGGGCGCATGAACGAACGCACGGAACTACTCACACAGTTCGGTAACCAGACCAACCCTGAAATACTAATTTCCTCAGGGTCTCTTGGCTTTGCGCCCTACCCTCACGGATAGTTTGCCCTTGTCACCTGTTTAATTTGTTATCCTATAATTAACCCCTCGTATAATTTGGCAGGCATTTTATGCTTCATTAAATAACTGCATTCTAGAGCCACATTTCCTTCTGGCATTCGACTGTTTCCTCTGTGCCTGTGTTATCGGATCCGGGTCATTGGGAGTTAAGAAAAAATCTTGAGTGGTCGTGAGAAAAAATGACAAATTCATACATTGAGCGGCATTAAGGTAAACCGCTATAGCGAAAGGTAAAGAATGACAAAAATTTCAACCTGTACCTATAACCATTTGACGAAAAGTCATTGTCATTTTATTTCAACTTCAAAAAAAGATTGATCCCAATCATCAAAAACATGACTGTGGAAATCCAACTTCCAACAACCGGCAACACAGCCCCATTACGGCCCAAAACTATGCCAACCGAGTGCGCGGCCCAAAAGAGAAATCCGATTGCCAGAGTTTGACCAAGCCCTTTGGCCACCCCCACCCCACGCACACCGCTTCCCCGAAAACTCACAGATACCCCTAACAGCGTCATCACCAAAGGAACAAACGAATAAGCAATACGGGACCAGTAATCGGTCAAAAATCGACGCGGACTGTGCCCGTCTTTCGCTACACGCTGAACATAGTCATGCAATTGATACAAAGACATATGCTCGGGAGACTGGGTCAGCCAATTCTGAAAATCATCGGGGGTGAGAGACAAGGGCAGCACTTGCCGCGATATTTCAGTCACATGGATTCGCTCTTCCTCCTGAAAAGTTCGCTGGATGACATGTTCCATCACCCATTCAGAATTTAAAAAAGATGCCCGTTCTCCCTCAAGAACCTGCTTAAGACTGAAGGAATCCCCCAGCGAATACTCATGAATCCCCTTCAAATGAAAACCATCCTCTTCCACCGAATCAATCTGCAGGAGGTGGTTCCTTCCCACCCGCAGCCATAAACGATCCGGAGTAAACAAGAGAGGCTCCGGCTTATTTTGGATCAACACCGATTGGACATATTCCGCTTTGATATTGGCCAAGGGAATCAATACCGCCGTCAACCCTAGAGCCACGAGACTCACGAGGGCTCCAAAGGCAAAAAACGGCGCGGCAATTTGAAAAAAGCTTAAGCCGCAACTGCGCATGGCGGTTATTTCACGAGTCCGGTTGAGCCCACCAACGGTCAAGATCGAAGCCATCAGTGCAGCCAGAGGGGCCAGCAAAAACGCAATTTCAGGAACCCGATACGCAAAAAAACTTAAGATGACCGTTAAATCGGCATCATATTTCAAGAATTTTCTTAACTTTTCAAAAAAATCCACAACCAGGTAAATCGTCAGGACCGTCAACAGGCACATCAAAAACGCCCGGCTGAATTTTCCACAGACGTACCAGGAAATTTTCTTCATAAACCAAATCCGTAAAGAGAACCCTGAATTATTGTTTCCGAGCTTGAAACAACAAAAACCCCGTCAGACAGGCCAGAGCAATATTGGGCATCCACGCCCCGACAAAGGGAGAAATAACCAGCTTGGTCACCAGAAATTCCCCCAACACATTAAATAAATAAAACCCGATTATCACCAGAACCCCAATCGCAAACCCTCCTGCTTTTCCAGACCGCTTCGACACAATTCCGACCGGGACTCCCAATAACCCCAGGACAAATGTAGCAACAGGAAAGGCCGTATCTTTGTAATACTCCATTAAGCGACGAAGGGCGCCAGTATCATTTCCCCCGGATTTCTCTAATTCCTGAATAAGGTCCTCGTAGGTTCTCCTTTGCGTCTTGTCTTTAACCGATTTGAATGGCGAAGGTAGCCAAAAATCATAGGTGCCAAAGGTAACCCGGTGATAACTATAGATCTCTTTGGGAATTTGATGAATGGCCCCGTCAAACAGCCGAATGCCAAATTGCTGACGTTCATTCTGTTTCAACATCTGAAATTTCTCTGCAACAATAATCAAAGGTTGCTCCGGATTTCGCTGATCTGCAATAAATACCCCCTTGTGCCCGGAGGAATTCTCCCAATTGGGAACATACACCATGAGTCCGGGAATCGGTTCATTAAACACCCCGGAATCAACCGCGAGAGTCAATTCATCCTCAATGACACTAAGCGCCAAGGTCTTTAACGACACACTGGCCCAAGGCTGGCCCCATTGAGAAAGGTACACCGTCAAAAAAAACACTGCCCCTGAAAAGACCACTACAGGGAGATTGATTCGCAAGAAACTAACCCCCGCTGCTCGAATAGCAATGACTTCGTTGTCAAACGACATGCGATTAAACGCCGAAATCGAGGCAATGAGGCATGCAATGGGAAGTGTCAAGACTAAAAATGAAGGAAGTAAATGCAACACAATCGACCCCAAGGCCGCCAAACTGATCCCCCGGGATACGACTAAATCAACCAGGCGTAACATTTCCTTCGTGAAAATAATGAAACAGAGTCCGGTCAGACTGGTCAAAAACGGGCGGAGCAGCTCAACAAAAATGTATCGATCGAGAAGTCTGATCAACGTATTGGACGGAACATATAGTTAGTGGGAAGGGTCAAGAAATGCCTACTGAGTAGAAATACTGCCCACAAAATCACCCTGAAATAATGAGCAGAAAAACACCCTTGCGAGATATTAGGGAATGATTTTCCTCTTGTCATTTATTGACAGATTTTTCAAACTGTGCTACACCCTTATCGTTTTTGTAAAGGTTAAAGAAGTGAAAAGAACACTACGCTGGGAAGCCGAAAAAGGAATCAACTCCTTTTTCGGCTTTTTCTTTTAGCCATGCACGGTCAATTTTGAATATCATATCCACGGGAACTTTAAATGGGGAGGGGACATCATGAAAAGTAAGGGAACGGTAAAATGGTTTAATGATCGAAAAGGCTTCGGATTTATTCAAGTTGAAGGTGGCCAGGATGTTTTCGTTCATTACTCGGCTCTTCAAGAAGATGGATTTAAATCTCTAAAAGAGGGGGAATCCGTCGAATTTGATTTGGTGGAGGGAGCAAAGGGTCCGCAGGCAGCCAACGTCACAAAATTGGGAATTGGCCAACCCTCTTAAATAACGGGGTTATTCTTTATGGCATTCTCCCTCTGAAACTTTGAAGGAGTGTGAAGGTCGGGCCAGACGTGCCTGAACTTCTCCCTTTGAAAATCAAGAATGGTTTTTTGGTCTATTATTCCTCGGACTTTTATTTACCGTCCAAGCGAATAGGGAGGATGTTGCATTAGTCTTTCCTTGACTTCCCTCTTTTTCTCCTGGTAGACTTTTCCATAAGTCGTTGTATTTATTGCAAAAATTTACGATTTTCGCCCAACCGATCTATCAATTTCAGAGGAACAGTATGACAAAAATTTTAGATGCCTTATTTTTTGGACATCCTTTCTATCGAAACAT
>JAOUGQ010000029.1 GCA_029865515.1 Nitrospirota bacterium | reverse complement strand
CTATATTCAATGCCATTGTGAACCATCTTCACGTAATGTCCAGCGCCATGGCCTCCCACATGTGCCCATCCGTTCTTTGGAGCTAAGGTTGTCAGAATCGGGGCTAATCGATTGACGGGTTCGTTTGCCCCGCCGACCATCAGACAATAGCCGATTTGTAATCCCCAAATGCCGCCGCTGGTTCCGGCATCGACATAATGAATGCCACGTGCCTGAAGGTCGGCGGCCCGGCGGACATCATCATGAAACCTGGTATTGCCTCCATCGATCACGATATCATTGTTATCCAGGATCATCCGGAGATGTTGCACGGTGTCTTCGGTGGGTTGGCCTGAAGGAACCATCACCCACACTGCTCGCGGTTTGGGTAATTTGGCGATCAAATCTTCTAATGACGAGGACGCCGTGGCCCCTTTTCCTTTGGCCTCTATGACCAGGGTGGGCGACCGGTCATAGGCAACGACTCGATGCCCTCCCTGGCACAGGCGAGTCACCATATTCATCCCCATTTTGCCAAGTCCAATAAATCCGATATCCATGTTCTCTCCTTTGGTGAGACCGGGTGGTTGCCTCTTCAGTCGTCATTGAGTCTGACGTCAGAGCGATGCCAATGATGATGGTCGGTTACGCCTCACGACGGTGTGGCCGGCACGTTTCGTATTGAGGGCCAGATCAAGATTGCAGGCAGCCGTGATGAGACCAAAATGGGTAAAGGCCTGAGGGAAGTTTCCTAACTGTTCGCCAGAGTGTGAAACTTCCTCGGCATATAATCGCAGATGATTGGCATAGGTTAACATTTTTTCAAAGATCAGTCGTGCTTCAGTCAAGCGTCCGGCTTTCGTCAGGGCTTCGACTAACCAGAAGGTACACATGCTAAAGGTGCCTTCTTCACTGTCCAGGCCATCGGATGCGGCCTTGCCGTTCTCATAGCGGTACACAAGACTTCCTAACGACAGTTGTTCCAGGGTGCGATCAATGGTGGAGAGCATGCGAGGATCGGTGGGAGACACGAAGAACACAAGAGGCATAATCAGGTTGGCGGCATCCAACGCATCGCTATCGTAGGATTGAACAAAGGCCCCAAGGTCGGCATTCCAACCCCGTTCCATAATTTCCCGGTAAATGCGGTCGCGTTCCACCATCCATCGGGTCCGGTTGCCCGGAAAGCCTCGTTTGTCGGCCAGACGAATGCCCCGGTCTAAGGCTACCCAACACATGACCTTAGAATAGACAAAATGACGGCGTCCTCCCCGGACTTCCCAGATGCCTTCATCGGGTTGTTCCCAATTGTCGCAGACGAAATCCAAGAGGCGACAAAGATTCACCCAGAGGTCATAGGAAATGGACGCGCCATGTTTATTATAAAGATACACCGCATCCATCAAAGCTCCGTACATATCCATTTGAAGTTGGGAGGCGGCACCATTACCGATGCGCACGGGGCGAGAACTCCGATGGCCATCCAAATGGGGCAGTTCTTCCTCCGTCAGGTCACGTCGGCCGTCGACGCCATACATCAATTGGATGGATCCGTCCGGATTGAGTTCGCAACAACGGGCATTAAGCCAATCCATAAATCGGCTGGCTTCCACCGTAAAGCCCAGGCGCAATAACCCGTAAATCGAAAAGGCTGCATCCCGAATCCAGGTGTAGCGATAGTCCCAATTACGGGGACCTCCGATATTTTCGGGAAGACTGGTTGTGGGGGCAGCCACAATGGCTCCGGTGGGGGCATAGGTCAGGAGCTTGAGTGTGAGAGCGGAGCGATGCACCACTTCCCGCCATCGTCCGTCGTATTGGCATTGGGATAACCAGCGTTGCCAAAAGGCGGAGGTATTCCGAAAGGCTTCGTCCCCGGATTCAGGCGTGGATAGGAGTTGCTCGCCATTTTTGGTTTCCAGGTATTCCAGGAAAAACGTGAGACTTTCGCCTTGATGGAGCGTGAATTCTTGATACGCGATGTTTTCCTGCGTATGAAGAGGAATGGGACTCACCAATCCCACAGATTGATCCCCTGATTGAAAGATGAGGCCTTTCGGTCGAATCTCCATTTCATGTGGATTCCGGCCAAAATTAAAGGCGGGCGCGCATTCAAGTCGAAAAGTGACGGTTCCCCGGACGACCGAGAGCATGCGGATGATTTGGTGGCGACGAGGCCGGTATCCGGCTTCGTCCGATTCGATTGGCATAAAGTCGGTGAGTTCCCCGACACCATCATGCTGCAGAAACCTGGTCAGGAGAATATTGGTTTCCGGCAGATACATTTGCCGGGTATTGCCCTTTCTGACCGGAGCAATCTTGAAGTACCCTCCCACTTTATGGTCAAGAATGGCTCCAAACAGGCTGGGGGAATCAAACCGAGGCAGGCAACACCAATCAATGGATCCATCGATCCCAACAAGGGCGATGGTATGGAGATCTCCAATAATCCCGTAATCGCCGATGTTTTTATAAGTCATGTAGGTTCCTCATCACCATGGGATGGGATATTAAAAAATAAAAGGGTAATATACCGAAAATAGAGCAATGAACACTACATATGGTGATGAAATTATCAGTTAACCTCAAGATCTAGATCGTCTGCAATGAGAAACGCGAACCAACAAGTCTGACCGATGGAAGATTTCTCCCCCAAAAGGGAAATTATCAAATACGTCATTGGTTCCGGTGTTTTCATGATTTAGTAGACCTCTTGCTGCATCACTCCACTATTCTACTGTATCTGTATCGGATGCCAGCGTTGCAGGCTGAACAAGAATTGGCCGGAAAACACAAGAAAGGGTAGGTGAGAACTTAAGGAGGAAGCCGGGGATTTTATACGCGGATATCAATGAGTCGGGTCGAGCCATCTATGCGGGGTGTCGGCTCTTCGGAGTGTTGATCCATATTCTTTTTTTTGTTTTTCCGGGTGCGGCTATAAAAACTTCCCTTCTGGCCCACATCTCCATCCTCGACCGTTGAGGTAGAGTGAGCGGGGATGATCGTTGGTGGTGGAAAATTGTTGATTTCCATAGAGCACCTTTAGATTTGAGGGTGATTATTGTGGTCTGCGAGTCTTTTCCCTCTCTTACTACAACTTATCGTCAGAATGTTCTCAATCTTTAATGGGAAAGTGTTGATCCGTCCCTCAATACCCCTGGGGAATATCTACTATTTATAGTGTTCAAACCTTTTTCCCGGCCAATCTCATGGCCAATGCTTGATATGGCAGCATAGAGGGCTTTTTATTTTTCGTACTAATACTGGATGGCCTCACCCGATACATGGTGCCTTCTCAGGCTTCTTTTCCTCCAATCGAGTATCAGAGGAAAATGCCATTTCCCAAAAGGCGTCTGTTCCCTTGATGACAAGAAGTTGGTGTCGCCGTATAATCCGCATAGATGACACCTCAAGCTTCCCCGTCTTCGATAGCTCTTGATATCCCCCGTATTTCCTCTGCTCTCCGCCAGCATCTCCCTTTCTCCGCCGAACTTGAGCAATGGGTGCCCTTGGCCGGCGATGCCTCCAACCGGCGATATTATCGGTTGTATGTGAAGGAGGCCCCCGTCTCTTCGCTTATTCTCATGCAATTGGCCGATCCAGAAGGGTTTAAAGCGTCGGAGGAGGCGGTCAGTGGCGCGGGGAGCGAAATTGCTGAATTGCCGTTCATCAATGTTCTGAAGCACTTGCAGGCTCATGGGGCGGCGGTTCCCTCGTTGTATGGCTATGATAAATCGGCAGGCCTGCTCTATCTGGAAGACTTTGGCGATGTGACGTTGGCTCAGGCCTGTACAGGGGCGCCCATGCAAGTGGTCGAGCGCTGGTATGGGCAGGCCATCGATCAACTAGTTCACCTGCATGTGGGTGCCTCAGAGCCGTCCGCATCGGCGTGCCTGTCGTTTACACGGTCTTTTGATGTGCCGTTGTATCTGTGGGAGTTCGACCATTTTCTGGAATATGGCATTGTGGCGAGACAGGGGCGCCCCATGTGTGCTCAGGATGCTGTTCCTGTCCGTGAGGAATTTCAGAAAATAGCGGAATGGTTGACCAGTCAACCGCAAGTGTTTACCCACCGTGATTATCATTCCCGTAACTTGATGGTGGATGGGGAACGGCTGGGCATCATCGATTTTCAAGATGCATTGATGGGGCCTGTGACCTATGATTTGGCTTCCTTATTACGGGATTCCTACATCGCTCTGGATGACCTCTTAATTGACCGCTTGATTGCCCGGTACAGGGAAGGGATGCGTCAAAACCTATCATTGCCACAACAAACAGCGATGCTCTTACATGACCCTGAAGCGTTTCGTCGGCTGTTTGACTTCACCAGTATCCAACGCAATCTGAAGGCTGCCGGTCGGTTTGTGTATATCGATCGGGTCAAAGGCAATCCAAACTTTTTGGCCTCGATTCCTCAGACATTGAAGAATGTTCGTGCCAACTTGAATAAATACCCCCAACTCCATCGATTGCTCACTCATCTCTCCCCTTATATCCCTGAATGGCAATAGCTCCTCTTTTATGAAGGCCATGATTTTGGCCGCGGGCTTGGGCACACGTCTTCGGCCGCTGACCGACACGATTCCTAAACCGTTATTGACGGTAGGAGGCACTCCGCTCATTGTTTGGAATCTCTTGTTATTGCGGGCAAGTGGAATACGAGAGGTCATCATCAATTTGCATTATCTGGGGCATGTGATCGAAGAAGCGATCGGTGATGGATCACGTTGGGATATGCAGGTGCGGTATTCTCATGAACCGACGCTGTTAGGAACGGGTGGTGGACTAAAAGCGGCCGGGTGGTTTTTTGACAAGCAACCTTTTTTAGTGATTAATGGCGATACATTGATCGAGCTGGATGTGAAGGCACTGATAGAATTTCATCAGACTCATGGCGGAGTGGCCACGCTGGTCCTCCGAGATGATCCACAAGCAGCCCAATGGGGAGCCGTGGAATCGGATGCACAGAATCGCATCCTCAGAATAAATGGCCGGGGAATGAGCCGGGCCGATTCGATTGGCCCTCTGGTTGAACGGATGTTTGCAGGCGTCCATATTCTCCATCCCTCTGTTTTGAAAGATGCTTCGGCGGGGACCCCGTTTTCCATCATCGACTCCTATACGCATGCGCTTGCGCATGGTTCGAAAATATTTGGATTTGTTCATGGCGGTTATTGGTCCGATATCGGGACGGTGGAGCGCTATGCTCATGCACAAGCCGATGCCGAGGCAGGATTGATTTCCCTTTTTCCCCGAACCTCTCCCTGACCACTTAACTCTGAATTTCCTCTATGGGTTGAGGGAATGAGCGTGAGATGCTATTTTTCTAACTGAGCATTTTTCTGCTGAAAGTTCCCTCTTTTGACGGGTTGATCTGGAGGAAGGCTTGCAAAAAGATATCGATATCCGGTTTAGTATCTGAATCCTCCATGCGGTGTTTCCCTTTTCATATTTCGGGGTAAAGGCAATCGTGGCGTCATTTGATCAACTCCACCACTTACTCGAGCAGTCCCTACGGGATTTTCAAGCCGAATCGAGTGACCTCTCCGATGCGCAAGAACACGAACTCAGCCAAGCGCTCCACCAATTGACGGGTCGGCTCACCGAGATTCTTGGGACAACTTCCGACCTATCACACTCCCCTGACTTTCTGACGGCCAGCGATCTGCCAGTCTCGCCCAAGGCTCCCATCTCTCAACCAGTTAAATCTCAGATTCATTTTGTGACGTCCTGTGAGGGAGTGGTCCTGATGGCCAATGATGCCATGTGCGAGGTGTTGGGGATGGATCGGGTTAAGATGGGCAAGGTGTCAATAGCTGAATATATGCCTCAGGAAGAATGGAGGATTCTTCGGCATCACCTTCGTGCCCCCGGCGCCCCTCATGAGTCGATAAGCAGGGTGATGACGATTCTCCCGGCAGGAGGACCATCACGGAAAGTCGCGTGTGTGGTGACACCCATGTTCGATCAGTCTCAAAAGGTGATGTCGTGGCATTGGGGATTGATTCTGGAACCCACGTATTCTTCCGCTCAGCCTTTTATCCAATTGGTGCAGAGCCTCGAATCGCAATTATTTGCGGGCCAGAGGATGGAAGGGTGTCTGACGCAGATCTGTGAGGGCCTCGTGCACACCTTTGGGTTTCCCTTTGTGTGGATAGCCACCGTGCGGAAGGGATATGGTGCCCAGTTATGCGCGCATGCCGTGACGGCGGGTTTGGATTGGGAACCGCATGGCCTCATGTGGTGGAGCGATGTTGCTCGACAGGAAGGGTTGGTTCGGGCCTGCGGGGCCTCTGAAGTGTCCCTCCTCTCTAGGTCTGCCGCTCAAGCAGGCGACATAGCCTGGTTCCCATCGGTTTTCCAGCTTCATGACACGTTGTGTGTTCCTCTCGCTTGTCAGGGGGATCTCTCAGGCGTACTGGTCGTGTGTTCCTCAAGGCCACACGTGTTTGATGCGACGGTGACCAGGTGGCTGCGGGCCCTGGGTTATCAGATGGAACGGTTGATGGCGCGTGGGAGGAAACTGGAACAATGGCGATTGCAGAGTGCGGCTATTGCCTCAGTGAATGACGCCGTGTGTGTGACGGATCCGCACGGTCGCTTGGAATGGGTCAATGAGGCCTATTCCGCGTTAGTGGGGCTCTCCATTCCACAGATACTGGGCTCACCATTGAGTTCATTTCCACATGCACAGCTGCAAGCCATGAGCCATCCGAATGACTCTTCGGCCAAGAATCTCTGTTGTGTGAAGACGGAGATTATGCAAACAGGGAAACATGGCGAATCCCTGGTTTTTGAGCAAGTGGTCACCCCTTTGGTGGATGAGGAGGGGCAAGTCATGCATTTTGTTGCGATCCTGCATGATGTGACGGCCCGGAAGACGCAGGAACTCCTGATGAAGCATCAGGCGTATCACGATCCGTTGACCGATCTGCCGAATCGGATTATGTTTGAAGACCGGCTGGAACAGGCGTTGGCGCAAGCCAGACGGAATGGCACCTTGCTGGCTGTATTTTTTTTGGATCTCGACAATTTCAAGGCGATCAACGATCACCATGGTCATCAAACCGGAGATCGCGTGTTGCGCGTGGTGGCGAAGCGGTTGGTCACTTGTGTGCGATCGACTGATACCGTCGCGCGTTTATGCGGGGATGAATTCACGTTGATTCTTCAAGGGCTTGATCACATTCCGGATATCCGGCAGGTGGCTCAAAAAGTTTTAGAATGCCTGACCCCACCCCTTCGGGTAGGTGGGAAGGATATTCCCATTCAGATCAGTATCGGTATTGCCGTCTATCCCAAGGATTCCACGGAACCTCATCAGTTGATGGAGATTGCCGATCAAGCGATGTATCGGGCGAAAAATTCTGGCGGCCAGCGCTGGTATTTTGCGACGTCCGAATGGAATGCCGAATAGTCTTTATCCCGCTGACTCCTCCTGTCTTCTTCCCGAGACCGATGCTCCAGCAACATCCGGTTAGTTAATGGACTCGTGAGCCATAAGACTGCCTGTCTGACGAGCAAAGAGCGCGTATCGGCTTTTTCACCGTATCCCCATCTCCCCAGTTCCTCATCAGATTGCGGCTGTCCCGCCTTCTCCGCATTTTTATTAATCCTATGTCGGCTGCACCTTCTCAGGTCATCTTCCTGTGCCATGGCGTCTGCTTCAAGAGCGTTGAGGAAAAGCCACGATTGTTGAGTAAATGCTGCGTGTGGAACGCAACGGATTTCACTTTGCCGGGAAGTCTGAACCCTCCAAAGTCTTCCCAGGAGTGCCTTGCGGTATTCGGGCATCGTTTGAGCATGGTCATAGAGATGGTCTTTCGTTCTGCAAGAGTGAGGGATCCGTAACTCGGCCCCCCAATTATGGAATTTTTAATGATGGGTGTGTGATTTCTTCTTGCGTCTGTTCTCGTCTGAGGCATTCTCGGCACCGATGCTTGGCTGCGGTGAGTCCCTATCGTGTTCCGTATTTTGACTTGGCCTTGTTTTTGCATTTTTCCATTTCAGGGATAGACGTCTTAGTAGAGGATCCCTCGTGTGTTGTTCGCTGTAGCCGTTGAACAAGGAGTCCGTATCATGACATTTCATGCATCTTCCCGCAGTATGTATGTTTGGGGAATAATCATCCTGATGATGTTGCTGGCGACCGGTTGTGCGCATCGCTCTTCTCAGGTGGTCAAACATGGCAAAAAGACAGGGAAGTCTTCCGTGATGGCCTCACAGGGGGACCCTTCTCCGGCATCTCCGGAAAAAGGGCTGAACGGAGGAACCGTCGGTGGCGAAGGGTATTTCCCTGAAGTGGCGGGAAAATTCTCCGATCTGCTTGAAGAAGATCCGATGATCCGGGAAGACAAAAATTTTGGCTCTGACTTGAAGTCCCCTGGTTCTCCTAATGATTATTGGGTGAATCGAACTCGTGCGGAGCAACTGACGGCTCAAAGCGGATTACAGGATGTGCATTTTGAATTTGATAGCTTCCAACTCAATGAACAGGCCAAGGAGACGTTAGGAGCCAACGCGGAGTGGCTAAAATCTCACCCCCATGCCGTGCTCACTATTGAGGGACATTGCGATGATCGTGGGACCGCCTCGTACAACCATGTCTTGGGTGAAAAGCGCGCGATTCGCACAAAAACCTATCTCACCAGTCTGGGAGTGCCGGCTGAGCGACTCCACGTGATGTCATTCGGGAAGGAAAATCCGGTCTGTTGGGATTCAAGCGAACCGTGTTACCAAAAAAATCGGCGTGCCCATCTGGTGCTGGATATCAGTGTGGCGGCAACCGCTATGCAATACTCAGCCGGCCGAATCGAGTAGCACGGACTGGTTCAGGTCTCTTGCTGTCCATGCTATTGTTTGGGTTCTGAGAAGATAAGGAACACATCATGCTCATCCCCCGTTCATTGTTTGGTCGTTGGACTGCGCGAGTGGTTATTTTGGGGTTAGGCGCCATGGTGGTGGGGTGTGTGGCGCAACAGGCGGACGTGGTGAGAATCAAGCGCGAGTTGGACGCGAAAATCAGCCAGCTCGATAAGAGTAAAACGTCGCTCCAAGAAGCCGTGAATGATGCCAATGAGGCGCTGGGGAAAGCGAATATCCTGATTACCCAGCAACGCGCTGAGATTAAGGAGTTACTTCATGCACGGGCAGAGGTAATGGATCAAATGGCCACTTTGAAGGATACGGACCTCTCGCAGGTGCGTGGCGCCATTGAAAAAAATCAGCATCAGGTCAACGAATTGAACCAGAAACTGGCCAGGTACGACACGGAGATGAAAGAGGTCCGAACCCAGCTTCAACAATCTGAACCCCTGGTGCATCAGCTTCGAGATCGTGTGGCGGGGGAAGAGCAGCTTCTGACGGAGCAGGGCGGCAAGTTGGGAGAATTCCGGACTTCATTGGTGGATTATCAGCAGGTGCTTGCCTCTCTTCGACAACAGGTCGCACAACAAGAACAGCAGGTCGCGGAGTTGCGCAAGCAGATGGAACTCACGGGCCAAAAATACGACGCTCAGGGGAAACAGGTCCAGGCGAATTTCGAAGAAGTCCGGCGAAGTATCCAGTCGGTGGTGGGGACGTTGGAAAAAGTCAGTACCACGTTCGGAGGACGATTGGATGAACACGAGCAAAAGCTCTCCCGGGTGGTTGGTCAGCAAGGTGGCCAGGTTTCTTACAACGCTCCTGTGGTTAAGACTCCCGAACTGTCGGCACGGACAGCGGAATCCCGTGCTCTCCTTTCCAGCATCACGCCTCAATCTTCTCGATCCGGAGGAAGTCCTCGCTCGGAATCTTCCCAGATAAGTTCTCAGCCTGTTGCCGCCGGGGCGGTCGCCGCCTATGCTCCCTCAGCGCACCCTTCCAGGACTGTGCCGCCTCTGTCAGGAGTCCCACCCACAGCTTCTCCCGGTCGTGTCGAAGTGCGAGACCCTCGGGTGACGTATGACGGGGCGATGAATCTGCTTCGTCAAGGGAACTTTATGGAGGCCGCCAACGGATTTTCCACATTTTTGCGGACGTTCTCCGACTCACCATTAGCTGCGAACGCGCAATACTGGTTGGGCGAATGTTATTACGGAGAAAGACGGTTTCAAGAATCGATCGATGAATTTGAACGAGTCTTTGCCTTCTACCCGTCCAGCAATAAGGTTCCGGCCTCTCTGCTGAAAATTGCCTACGCTCACCTCGAATTACGGCAGCCGTCGATGGCCCGCTCGGTGTTTCAGCAGCTCGTTCGGACTTTTCCCCAAAGCTCCGAAGCGGACAAAGCCCACGTTCGCCTTCAGGAAGTGAATGCCCTTCTCGAAAACCCTTCCTGATTTCTACATCTTCACTCTGGCAGAGTTCTGTGCGTTGGCTTCTGTTTACTGACCCGGACTCGGCGCCTGTTTCAATTCATGCCAGCTTTCTTTTCTGCTTGAACAGAATCCCTCTTCCTCGTTCCTTCGGTCGGTTTGCCCAGCCGTTGGCTGGAATCCATCTTCAGGAGAGTGGAAACGTATTGGGGGAGCGGCGCTCCCTATTTGCGGAGATGGTGGAGAAGGTTGCGGTGGGGTAGAGAAAATGCCGGGGAGGACAACAGGAATGTGCCAGATGACGGAGGGATGGGGATGTCGCTGAGCAGTGGCCGATAGAATCGAGGATTCTCAGACTTGAGATAAGCGAATGCCCTGGTGTGCGGGAATTTCGGGGACTAATGCGAAAGGGTGATAAACGGTTCGCCAGGATTCCCCGCGTTGTTCAATTAGCGATTCATGAATCGGGCCTAACCATTGGTCGGCCTTACGCAGATATTCGATTTTGTGTGGATTGATTCCCATGATTCGGCAACAGGTCGCATCCACGGCCGGGAGATTTCTTCCCATGACCAGGACTCCGGCTTGAACGGGGGTGCCCATAATCGGACCGTCCCCTTCCATCCCGGTTATGCCATCTATAATGGCGAGGTGAGGTTTGAGAGTGGCGTTAATATCCAAAATGGACTGCGGTATTCCTGCCTGGTGTAGTACATTCTTGGGCCACCCGTAATAGTTTCCGGGCATCACCCCAAAAAAATTCTTCATGGATAACGTGGCGCCGGCCCAATGGTGGGTTTTCATCTTGGCCAGGGAGACCACCCAATCGACGTCCTGCACCAATCGAGGAAAGGTGAGCGTGGTCAAATTCGTCTGCCCACCCACGTTGGGCAGGCTCACCCCTTCCATCGTATTCAGATCTTGAAAGGGAATACGATCTTCGTACAGCACATCCGCTAGCCCGGATTCTTCCAAAACTAAGAGGGTATCGTGACGATGCCCGGGCCCTTCGGCAACCACCACAGAAGCCGCACCAAGGTGAAGGAACGCTTCGACCGCGCCTCGCACGACAAGGGGATGGGTATTGATATGGGACAACGATTTGTGTGGCTCAACCAAATTAGGCTTTAGCAAAATGCGTTTCCCGTTGATCTCCGACGGGGTCACTCCCAATTCCTGGAGTCCTTGACGGATAAGTTTTGCCAAGTCTGCCTCATACGTTTCCGCGTGACCGATGAATGTTTGAGCCGTCAGGCGAGAGCCTGTCAACCAATGAAGCAGGGAGAACCCTGAAACAGCCAATCCTCCTCCGACCACACAGGCCTTCAGCAATTGTCTTCTGGAGAGGGTTGGCTGTTCGGTGCGTGTAAGAGGGGTGGTCATGGAAGGGATCTTTCTCCTCTTTAGTAGTGAACAGCGGTAGAACGTGGTTCTTGTGGGGAAGATCTGAATAACGAGTGCAGCCCATGAGACGCTTTCACGGCGCACAGGAGCAGGGCCAGGGAGGGAAGAGGATAGGGCCCATACCGTTCTTGACGTTGCAAACTCGCCAAGACCAACTCCTTTGTGTTTGCCGGCTTCAATCCCCAGGCTCCTAAACCCAGGAGGGCCCAGCCCAATGAGATGGGAGTCCTGAGGTGCGGGAGCTGTTCCAAAAGGTACGTCAGGCTCTTTTCGACAAGGTGACCCTCGGTGTTTCCCGCCAATGCGTGCAAGGCAATGCCCGTGCATTCCGGTAAGGGGAGTAAGGCTTTGCCGAACACCATCGTATTCCCTGAATTCCACCCTTCGTGGGGGAGTTGGCGATTCAGGAGCATGTCTACTCCTTCAGAAATGCGTGGATGGTGTGGAATCCCGGAAATTTGTAAGGAAGTAATGGCCATGGCTGTTGGAATGACCCAGCTATGCGTTTTGGCGATCCACGGCCAGCCCTTGGTCATGGTGTCGTGTCCAATAATTGAAGGGTCTGGATTGGGGAAATGTCTGCCTGTAAATCCTAAGAGATAGGCGATCGCCTGCGATTGGGCGTCGTGATAATGAGAAATCCCCTGCCAAGCCAACATGGCAAGAGGTGTTGGCCAGGAAGCGTCAGGGTGTGAGGGAGAAATGCTGACGCGGCCGTCGGTGGCTTGCTGGGAAACCAAATAGGTTCTTCCACGGGTACAACTTTCCCTTTCGAATTCCCAGGCAGACATTGAGAGAATGGCCCAGGCTGTCGTATCCGGCCGTGCCCCTTCCCCGGAGTGATAAGGAAACCCCCCGCTTGGGAGCTGGGCGGACTTCAGAAGTTCCAGAGAATGAAGCAATGGTTTTTGAATCATGGTGGAAAATTAGGAAATAACAAACATTTCAATAAAGATCGGTATCCCATGTTGTTCGGTTTAAACGGGGGGAACCTTAAAAATGACCCGTATGTAACTAGGCCACATCGTGCTGTTGTCATTCCCGCATCTTCCCCTATGTATCCCGGTAAGGTGTGAAGGGAAATCCATCCGAACGAAAGATCAGATGAGATGGATTCCCGATAACAGATGCCGGGAATGACCCTGCAGACTGCGACTACCGCGCCTTTCTCCCTTCCCTCCATCCGTGATTTCCGTTCCGTCCCTCCGTCATCTCCGCCAATTGTCAGCGGAGATCCATGAAGATGGATGCGCGATGAAACAGTCGGGTACGACAAAGACGTTTTTTGCTGGCGATTCGAATAAATTTTTTTCTCCGCGTTCAACAAAGGGAAGCAATGCATCGCACTGCGAAACAATATGGAAAAAAATCAAGCAAAAAACTCCGGCAAGTTTTTCCATGGCCAGTCGATAATGGAGCATGAAAACGAGGCGTCAGAGAAAACGACATGAAAAACGTTCCTGGGTTGACGAACATTTGGCTTTGACGAGGAAACATGCATTCGGTCGGGTGCCCCTTCCCGAGAAGGGCGAACACGTCGTAAGGCGTGGACGCAAAACCACGGGTCAGGGTTGGTCCCTGATAGCCGGGTTGCCGAAGGAACGGAGAGCCAAGGGGCAACGTCTGCGTCAGAATATTCCGGGCAGTCTGACGTAGCGAGAATTTTACCTTCGCCCGTAAGGAGATTCGCTATGGTTAACCAAGTAATGCGTTTTGTGAACGATGAAGAAGGAGCCACCGCCATTGAGTACGGCTTGTTAGCCGCGTTGATCGCCGCCGTGATTGTGGGCGCGGTGACCGCTGTAGGGGGCGCCCTCCAAGGGACGTTCAATTCGATTGCCGGCAGCGTTGCGGTGAGCTAAGAGAGAGCTCTTTCCCGCAGGAGTGTTTGGAAGTGCCGTACCCGGTGGTCACTCATCGGGGCGGCACTTCGGCGGGAAGCTACATCTGAAAGCCAATGCAATTTTGATGAATAAGATGAACTCGAATGTCGGAAAAGGGATAGGGGAGGCCAGCATCATGCAGACAATACTCCTGAATCACTTTCACTATTGCGTAAAGGACCTCCTTCACGATGAAGAGGGAGCTACGGCCATTGAATATGGTCTCATGGCCGCGCTCATCGGCGCCACGGTGTTGACGGCTCAAGCCGCTCTGGGAAATGCGGTGATGAATATGTATACGGGTGCCATGGGGCTCCTCACTGCCGCCATGGGGAGTTAGTGTTGTTTTCCCTCATAGTTCTCTCACCCGTTCGTGCGGAGCCTGACAGCTATCCGAAGTATGAACCACACCAATGGAAATTATTCACCATTCGAGAAACTCAGGGCGAAGAGGAGGTGGGAAGGTATTTGAGAGCCCCGACTTGATTGCCACCTCCAAACTTTTTAGTAGGATGGGATAACGAGTTATGAAGATACACACACGTCAACTATTACAAACGCTCAGACAATCCGAGCGGGGCTCCACGGCAATAGAGTTTGCCCTTATTTTGCCTGTTCTTGCCTCCCTCGTATTTGGAGCGATCGATTTTGGCCGCATGTTGTGGTTCAAGGAAGTGCTGGTGAATGCGACTCGTGTGGGAGCGCGCCAGGGGACGTTATTCGCTTCTGGAAATGGCCAGTCAGAAATTGAAGCAGCCATCACGGCTTCGCTTGCGGCCGGAGGAGTGGATCCTTCCGGACTGACGGTGGTGGCCAATGGGGTCGGAAGCCCGCAGGGACAGCCGTTAAGTGTGGTGGCCACCATTCCCTGGAATTACATTATCATCGATAAACTCGTTCCTGCACTGTCTACACCAAATTTACAAGCATCTGTGACCATGATGATGGAATAAGAGGAATACAATGTCTTGGACAGGATATTCCTGTGAGGGAGAATCGACTATGTGCAACAATCAACGAGCAGGCTGTGTCTCCACCCTTTTAAACCAACGTGGCATTGCTGCCATTAACAGTGCGTTTATGGCGGTCGCAATGGCCATCATGGCCGGTGTGGCGATTGATGTCGGGCATGCCTTGCTCACGCAAAATGAATTGCAGAATGCAGCTGACGCCGTAGCCCTTTCGGCAGGAACAAGAATGGGAGAGGTATATCTCAACATGCCGGAAGCCGATCAGGGGGACATGAATCGGAATTTGACATCCGGGGAACAAGCCCCGATTGTCAATATGGGCGATACGACGGCAGCGGCCAATAGTGCGTCGAATGTGGCGAGCCTTGCGCTTGAAGCGGGTGGCGTGCAATTTGGAACGTGGGATTTTTCGGCAAAAACTTTTACGCCAACGGTGGCGCGTCCCAATGCTGTTCAGGCAACTGTTTCGCGAGCTGCCGGAACTCAAAATGGGCCAATTGCGACATTTTTTGCGGGGGTGCTGGGTGTCTCGGCCATGGATGTCAATGCGACGGCCATTGCAGCGCTCGGGACAGCCGGAGGTCCGGCAGCACCTGGCGCGGTGGATGCCCCCTTTGGAATTTCAGAAGATTATTTTACGGGAAGTACGGGATGCGGAGATCTCATAACCTTTTCTCCCACAGGGACCCAGACGGGATGTGCCGGCTGGCATGTGTTTGATGAGGAGACCGGTGGAGGGAATAAACCTAAAAATTGTAGTGCGAACCCCAGTGGTGGCGGCAACGGTGCTGGCGGGGCCAATGCCCAGCTGATGCGGAATGTGATTGATTGTTTGGATGCCGGAAATTATACCAGCCCTCCGGTTATCCCCGGGGTGACGAAATTTAATTTTACTGGTGGCCAAGTCTCCACAGCCTTTACCAATCTCAAGAATTTGTTTGATCATCATAAAGATTCGAATGGTGAGTGGCATATTCATGTGCCGGTGTATGAAGGGGGCACCAGTTGCGCGAATCCTAGTGGCTGGACAACAATTGTGGCCTATGCCAACGTAATTGTGACTGAGGTCATTCCCCCGCAAGGGCAAGGGCAGTCCTATATTGAGGCTCACATTGAATGTAACACCTTCTTTAACGCGGCTCCCAGTCCCATACCAGGCGTCGGTGGCGGCCCGACGAATCCTATCTCGCCGATTGCCCGGCTTGTGTCGTGATGATGAAGGAATAAAGGGGAGCCTGCTAGAGACTTCGAGTTACCTTTTTCCCCGTGGGTCGGTCTTGGTTCAGATCTGCCCACGGGGATCTTTAATGGTCTTCCTCCCTTTGATCCTCTAGTGTGCGAATCGCACGTTTTCTCATTCCCCTGACAAACGCGGGCCTTTTAAAGGGTCTTCTGAAGAAGGACTCATTGGTGCCTTGTTGCTTGTCCCTGGCAAATTTTCACGACAACCTCTCCGTCTTACGCCTCTTACCTCTCCCCGTCATTCCTCCAAAAGTGAAAATACATACCGACATACCGGCCCAATTCAACAACTTCGTCAGAGGCAATTCCCTGACCAGTAAGAAGTGAAACGTGGGGAGAATGAGCGGAGCACGCGGCTCATTCCATCTTACTCCTGAGGCCTCCCCCTTTTTCCCTCACCCTGAGCCGTCATTTCCGACATGGTGCATCGGGCATTCCTCTGCACCCGGCACTCCCGACATGTGCTATCGGAAGTCCATCTTGGCCTCTCCGGATGAGTCCCCGCTGACAACTGACGGGGATGGCGGAGGGGGGTGTTGGCCGCTGGCCTTCCCTTTCTTCGAATCAACAGCATCGCTGACTTGGGTTACGAATACTTTTTTGGGCCAAGCCTTAAGAAAGTCCGGCAACTCACCGAAACATGAACTGTTCCCAGTGCTTGAGGTTTCTCTATCGATGTTGTCTGGCGTGCATATGGGAACAGTTCGAAATCGGGTCACCTTTTCTCCGGTTTCAGAATTACTTGTCTCACGAACAATGGTCAGCCTAGCCTGAAATTATGAGTTCTCCACTTCTGTTATCCGGATTAGCTTTGGGGTTAGTGGTCGCTGCCGTTACCGATGTTCGGGAGGGCCGGATTCCCAATTGGCTGACGTTTTCCCTCGCAGCCTTTGGATTCGGCGTGCAGAGCTGGGAGCATGGGTGGGAGGGATTCCTGTTCAGTCTCGGCGGTCTTGGTGTGGGCCTGGCCTGCTTAATGTTTTTTTATATTAAAGGGGGAATGGGCGCGGGAGATGTGAAATTGCTCGGAGCGATCGGAGCGATCCTGGGTCCCGGCCAGGTGGTTATTGCGTTTGCGTTTGCCGCCATGTTGGGGGGGCTGTATAGCCTTGCGCTGATGTCCAATCAAGGTGGCCTTCGACAGGCTTGGGATCGGGTGTTTCTTCTTCTTTCGACCTTGAAGGTGACACGCACCCTTCCCGTGTCCGGTGATCAAATCCCGGCAGAACCCAAGTTGCGGTATGCCCTGGTTTTAGGTCTGGGGACGGTGATCGCCCAAACGTTGTTCTATTACGGTGTATGGTAAACCGCATCATTGTCTTGGAATGCGGTGTGAGAATGAAGGATCGCACAAGATTCTTTTGGTTGACTATTAAGAATGCCAATTCTCATCCGATATGCAGAGTAGTTGTATTGAGTCATCAAAATGTATGGGCATGAACAAAGCCGACGGTCTAGATTCAGTGAATAAGTAGGAGGAACCCTCATGGGACAAAAACGTCCAATCGTATTTCTTGGTATTGCGATAGCCATTGCCCTGGTGACGACGGTCATGGTGTATCGGTGGCTGCAGGGACAACGCATGGTTGAAGTCGACAC
>JAOUGQ010000274.1 GCA_029865515.1 Nitrospirota bacterium | reverse complement strand
CTTCCGATCTCTCAAGCAGTGCCGTGATGAGTTTGAGAAATGGAAGCTGACCCCACGGGGTCGTCTGATCATCAGGGAATTTGAACAAGAGAATACCGGTCAAACCTACAATGCTCACCACCTGCCGAATGTCTTTCGTACGCGTTTTGTGGATGAACGCCAATTAGAAAGGGAGATGGGAGGGAAGCAAGGCACGGGGCAGAATTTCAGTCAGGACTCCGAAGGAAACGTTCCTTCACCGGCCTTTGATTTGAATGGACATGCCAAACAAAAAGGAGTGAGCGTGCCTCCAGAAATCTATGGTCCTGATTTCGCCCCCTGATAGTCTTGAGGAGCCGTTGCGGCATGATTCACCGAAGGGGTGGGTTCGCAGGCTTCATTCCTCTCTGACGCGGCAGACCTCAGCTCACCATTTGGCTCAAATCCAAACACTTTTTGATACATCCCTCAGCGCACTAATGCTCAAACGGGCCGTCTGTCATCTGTAAACAAAGATTTTTTTGCACTAAACGCGGCATTCTCCGCCACGATCTTCGTTTGTAAATACTGGCTACCCAAACCCTGGCAGCCATACAGCTATTTTTCAAAAAAAGGCCTAAAAACCTTGCATAAATCCATGTGCAATTTCCCTAAATCAAATAACTTACTTTAAGTAATGAAAAAATATTCAAGTAAGATATGAAGTGTGTGGATTGAGCGGATTGAAGTATTTTCAACAATATTTTCATGACTTCAATTACACTGAAAAATGACCCGACGAGGGATAGAAGCCTTGTCAGTTTTGGGGAACTTATTCCCCTACCCGGACAAGCATACCGCGGTCTTTACAGACATTGAAGGTGTGATAAAACCAGGCCACGATGAGTGCCAGGAATCCTGCATTGAGGCTTGAGGCCCACAGCAAATGCGTCACCGGCACCGTTCCAGTTGACAGAACGGCACGCATCCCTTCGAAGATATGAGCCGGGGGGACCACCCAGGCAATGGATTGCAACACGGTCGGAAGGACATCAAGGGGATAAAACACACAGGAGATCGGTTGAAAGAGGAAGACCATTCCCCAGGCCAGAACCTCCGCCTGCTGTCCGAAGCGCATGATGATGGAGGTGGTGAGCACCCCAATGATCCAGCCGGATATCACCAGGTTGAGAATGAAGGGGAGCAATGAGAGTCCCATCTGGAAAATATCGTAGGAATAAAACGCCCAGGCGAAGAGCATCATTAAACTGCCCACGGCTGTCACTTTGAGCACACTCATCGTCATGGTTGCCAGCAGGTATTCCCCTACCGTTAAGGGACTGGCAAATAAATTCATGAGGTTGCGAGCCCACATTTCTTCTAAAAAGGAAACCGCAATGCCTTGTTGCGCCCGAAACAAGACATCCCACAAAATCAGCGCTCCTAGGAAAAAGGTGACGGCCCCATGCACTTGCATGCCGACCTTTTCCAGATAGATCGTGATGAATCCCCACACCACTAAATCTAAAAACGGCCAATAAAAGATCTCCAGCATCCGGGCAAAGCTTCGCTTGTAGAGATACATGTGGCGCGACAATAAGGCGAGGATGCGACCCAGGCTCATGGATTGCTTTGCTCTCTGGCCAATTTTAAAAACACCTCCTCCAGATCTCGTTGCCCATACCGTTGAATGATTTCAGGGGCGGTACCTTGCGCCACGATTTTCCCCCGTTGCAGGAAGATGATGCGATTGGACATTTCTTCCATCTCCCGCATGTTATGCGATGTATAGAGAATGCTTAATCCTTCCGAGCGTTGGTATTCTTTGAGAAAGGATTTAATTTTATTAACGATATCAGGATCCAAGCTGGCCGTGGGCTCATCGAGAAACAGCACCTTCGGTTCCGTCATGATGGCTTTGGCCAACGTCAGCCGTGACATTTGGCCGGAGGACAGTTTCCTGGTGAGTTTATGCCGGATGTCCTCCATCTCCAACTTTTTGACGATGTCATCGATGCGTTGCTGGATATGTTTAAGTTCATAGAGTCGCGCAATGACTTTAAGATTTTCCTCCACGGTTAACGAAAACGGCATTGATATATAGGTAGAGGAGAAATTGACCTGGCGAAGGATGGCTTCCCGATGTTTGGCCAGATCGAGTCCAAACATGTGAATGCTGCCGACGGTGGGCGTGATGAGCCCCAACAGCATATGAATGGTGGTGGTTTTGCCGGCGCCATTCGGTCCAAGCAACCCCAAGATTTCTCCTTCCTTGATGTCGAAGGAAATATTATCGACCGCGGTGAAATCATTGAACCGCTTGGTGAGATTCCGGATTTCGACGACCGATTTGCCCATGGAACCGATGGTAGTCATTAAAACAGGAACCCACCGATTTTATCCGGCAGGTGGCAGGTTTCACAGTGGTTGCTCAGAACTTCGCCTTCATGTGTTTGTTCCCCGTCATGACAGCGAAGGCAATCGGCCATGCTGGCTTTCCAGAGCATCGAGTTTTCTGGAAGATCCGGTTCATGTGGCTGGTCATCGAGTTTGACATGACCACGCGGAATTACGATGGGATAGCCTTTAATTGGGGCCCCGTGGACGACTCGCCCGTGGCAGGTTGTGCACCCCTCCCCTTTTCCTCGTTTCTCAAACGCCTCCATGTGTTCCCGATGATTCATGATCAGTCCGACTTCTTTCACGGGAGGGGGTAAATCACGGCTTGAGACTTCCGTGACCCGCAAGATCGCTCGATGACAACTGATGCAGACGGAAGAATATACATGGGATTCAAGATTGTGCGGTTCAGTCGGGGTCCCTAAAAATGTTATCGCGACATCTTCTATGCCGGCAAACACTTTATCATGAATAAAACCGGAGATGCCTGGACGGACGTGACAATCGACACAAGTGACGTTTTTATGACTGGAGCGTAACCAGGAATCGTAGGAGGGCTTAATCGTATGACAACTCGCGCAAAAGGCGGGGTGATTCGTCAGCGGGATAGCCGCGGCCCCTCCTAAGGCCAGCACCAGAAGGGCGGCCGCAATGAGGGTCAGACCTTTTCCCATGAACCTTACGAATCCCTATGGAGAGGAAATCGTTTAATGATCAACTGCGCCAGTCCCTGGACGTCGTCCCGATCAAACCAGGGTGCTGAGCATTCGATGCGTTTCATCGAGGCTACCGCTAATAATCCATCTGTCGAGACATCGACTTCTTGCAGTTGCTCACGAACGACGACGACCTTAGGAAACCCATGGCTTTTCCAGCCTTCGGCAATAATCAAATCGATTTCTTCATTGATGAACCGGTCTCGCACTTGATCGACAGGAAGTTCCTCCGGGACATCGGCAAACATGGCCAGGCTGCCTTTGGAGAGGACAATCACAGTACTGGCTCCCGCACGTTTGTGCCTCCAGCTGTCTTTCCCTTCGGTGTCCAGATCGAAACCGTGGCCGGCATGTTTGATCGTGGCCACTCGATAGCCCGCGTGCGTTAACTCCGGGATCAGCCGTTCGATTAGAGTGGTTTTGCCACTGTTGGAGCGGCCCACGAAGCCCAAAATGGGTGGTGTCATGATGAACCCTATACTTTCCTCAATCAGGTCGAATGATATCGAATGGTTAGCGTGTTGAATGAAACCTGATGCGAACGCCTCTTAGAAATTTCGTGATAATAATTGAACGTCCACCAGATCGCCGGGATTGAGTGTTTCGACCTCTTCCGGCACATCGATGAATCCATTTGCTTTCACCATGGAGGTGAGGATGCCGGAACCCTGCCCACCGGTAGTCCGGACGGTAAGGAATCCATTTTCTTCATGGAGAATCCCTCGAAGAAAGTGTCGACGGTCCGTATGTTTGGAGAACTTTTCTTGAAAAAGTGCTTTCACGACCGGCCGTTCCCACCTCATATGCCCACCCATTTTCAACATCGCCGGGCGCACGAGTTGATCAAAGGTCACCATGGAAGAAACGGGATTTCCCGGCAAGCCAAACGCCAGCTTCCCTTGAATTTTCCCAAAGGCTACCGGCTGTCCGGGACGAATCGCCAGTTTCCAGAAATTCATATCCGCTCCAAGTTCGGCAAAAACGGGCTTGGTGAAATCATAATCTCCCATGGAGACTCCGCCGGATAACACGAGAATGTCACAGGTGAGGCCCTGACGAATTTTGCTTTTTAGCGAGTCGGGGTCGTCTTTGGCAATTCCCAATAAGACCGGAATTCCTCCTGCTTCCTGAACAGCAGCGGCAATCCCATAACTGTTGGAATTCACGATTTTATGTTCATCAAATGATTCGTCCAGATCCGCCAACTCATCCCCTGTGGAAAGTATGGCAACTCGAGGACGCTGATAGAC
>JAOUGQ010000273.1 GCA_029865515.1 Nitrospirota bacterium | reverse complement strand
GTTCGGGCCCGGCCGCTAGCTTGACGTCGGCAATATTGCCAACTGTCGTCAATTGCCCCCCTTTGGTATAAATCGGAATGGAATTGAGCGACTGCGTCTGATTGGCATACCGGTCGACTCCACGAATCGTCAGGTCAACTTCATCTCCCTCAAATTGATAGTCGCTGGCCTTTGCCCCATCCACCAGGGCATCAATGGTAAACCCGAGTTCCTGATTGGTCATTTGCACATCCGCCGCCCGATCCCGTTTGACCGTGACCCGGACTTCCGGACTTCCCAAATCCAAACTGGGAATGGGCCTGACCTGTGCCTCGGGGAGAACCCCTTTGACCTGACCGAACACCTGAGCACCCAATTGGACCAGAGTGTCCAACTCGGGCCCCGTGATCTCAATATCAATATTTCGCCCTTCCCCCAGCCCACGCTCAAATAGGCCGCGTTGGGTAATGATGCCAATCACGCCGGGAAGGTCTGCCGTGGCTCGACGAAACAGCGGAATCAATTCCTTCGCGCGGCTGGGATCATTGGCTCGTCCCCCCATAAATACCGAGCGCCCACGTGCCACAAAGAAGAAATTGGCGATACTGGGAGCGTCCAAGGCCGCTTCCTCCGGGGAACCCGGTTTGGCGTCCCAATAGGGGCTCAAGGTCGCTTCAATCGGACGGCCTATTTTGACAAATTCGTTCGTGTTATAACCGGGCGGAGGTAGGAGAATGCCCATGACAAGATTTCGATTTCCCTGAGGAAGATATTCGGCCTTGGGCAACAAAGCCCAGCTTCCCACAATCGCAAGAGAGGTGCACCCCAGAATCGTGACACTCCGCCACAACACACTCCCACTGAGGCCGTACACGAGAGAACCCAAGGCCTCTTTGATACGCTCCAACCCCGAAGGCTGTCTTTCCGTCAACCCCGATCCCGTCAATTCCGATGCAGTCCAGGCAGTGGTGGGTTTTCCCTCTTTGGACTTTTTCACGGTCGTTAATACTCGCGCGGACAAGGAAGGAATCACGGTCATTGAGACCACAAGGCTCAAGCCCACTCCCGCACTAATGGCAATGGCGATATCCCGGAATAACTGCCCTGATTGTTCTTCCATAAACACAATCGGGACAAACACCGCAATCGTGGTGAGGGTACTGGCCAACACCGCCCCCCATACCTCCACAGTGCCATCATAGGCAGCCTGAAACAAGGATTTTCCTAATTCGCGGTGACGATAAATGTTTTCCAACACCACAATCGAATTATCCACCAACATCCCGGCGGCAAAGGTCATACCGGCTAAACTGATCACATTGAAATTCCGGCCCAGGGCCCACAGCATGATAAAGGTCCCCATCATGCTGATCGGAATGGCCAGGCCGACCACAAGAGTGCTACTGCCTGTGCGAAGAAACAGATATAAGACGATGATCGCAAGCAGACTTCCGACGATCAGGTTTTGTTGAACAAGGGACAGCGAACGATTGATGTAATCGGTTTCATCGTACACCTGGAATAACCGGAACCCGCGTGGGTTCAAAATTTCTTCATTGAGTTCGACGGCGGCGGCACGCAAACCATCCATGGCTTCCAACACATTGGCCCCGGTCTGGCGAATCGCATTGACCGCAATCGAAGGATGCCCTTTTTGCCGCACCACATGGGTTGGATCCTTGTAATCAATATGGGCTGTCGCCACATCCCGCACATACACCGACGCTCCGCCACGTCGGGCGATAATGACATTTTCCACATCCTGGGGATTTCGATATTCCCCCACCGTGCGCACCACATAAGACCGTTTCCCTTCGTCGAAATCTCCTGCGCTATAATCCCGATTCTCCTGATCCAGCGCTCTGGCCACGTCCATGATCGTCAACGCCCTTGAGGCTAATTTGGCCGGGTCGACCGTTACCCGAAGCTCACGCTCCCGCCCCCCATAGACATTCGAGGCCGCCACGCCCTTCACGCGTTCGAAACGGGCCTTGATGATATCCTCGGCAAAGTCCCGCATCGTTTCGATATTGACGGGATTGCCTTCCATGGTGTCGAGAATAAACCAGGCCATGGCCACCCCGCGGGTATCTGCACTGCTGATGACAGGCTCATCAGCCTCAAGGGGGTATTCTTTGACTTGATTCAACCGGTTGGAAACCTGAAGTAAGGCCGTATCGGTATTTGTTCCCGTCGGAAACCGCAGTATCACTTTTCCCTGGCCATAGGAGCTTTCGCTGAACATTTTTTCCAGGCCTTCGACTCCTTTGAGTTGCTCTTCCTGCTCGTCAATAATTTCTCGTTCGATTTCATGGGGGCTTCCCCCAGGCCACACGGTATCCACCGTGACTTCATGTTTTTCCACATCAGGCGCCAATTGAACAGGCAGCTTCACCAATGCCACAATGCCAAACAACACAATTAAGAGCACACCCACGGTCGTGCTGACCGGATAACGGATAGCCGAGTGCACCAGATTCATACTTTCGCCGACTCCTCTAAAATTCGCACGGACTGACCGGGCAGGAGACGCTCATTCCCTTCCACCACCACCTGCATACCTTCTTCGATCGCTCCTTGCACTTCCACAAATTCTTCAAAATGGTTAATGGGAGTCACAGCCACCTGCGTGACCGTATTATGAGCCACAATAAAGGCGAATTCCTTGCCCCCTTTGAACACCAGGGCATCCTTGGGGATCACGATCGCCCGGTAAGGGGCACCCAGCGCTAAATGCACACGGGCAACCATCCCGCTTTTAATGTGCAAACCAGGATTAGCCAATTCGACTTTAACCGGAAACGTCCGTGCCGCCCGGTCGGCTTGTGCGATGACCGAAAAGACCTTCCCTTTGACCTCAAGGCCGGGCAAGCCGTCGAATACCGCCATCACTGGATCCCCGGCTCTGACATCCCGGACATATTCTTCAGGGAGAGGAACTTGAACCTCCACATAGGCCAGGTCCACCAACTCCACCACTGGTCCTCCCTCTTCCACCCATTGACCGATTTCTGTATGTTCTTTCGTGATCCAACCGGCAAACGGCGCTTTGATGCTGGCTTTGGTCAATTGTTCCTGAACCAGCCGAATTTCCGCTTCCAATTGGGACAGACGTTTTTCCAATGCGCTTTCCTGTGCCACGGCATCGTCCATCTCTTTTTGTGTCACCAGTTCCTTGGCAAACAAGGCCTGGACCCGTTCCAAATCCTTCTTTGCCTGTTCATAGCGGGTTTTGGCTTCTCGTTGTGAAGCCACCGCCGAATCAAGACGAATTTCCAACGTATCCGTGCGAAGACCGGCAAGCAGTTGTCCTTTGCTCACAAACTTACCTTCTTTGACCGGAAAGGCCTTGACCAGACCCGCCACTTCACTGGCCACGAGGCTTCGCTTGCGAGGTTCCGCTGTTCCCACTAATGAGACGGACCGCTGAACCTCTTTGTTGGAGACCGTCACAACCTTCACCGCTGTGGGCGGACGTGCCGTTGGGGGCTGAGCGGCCTCCTGTTCGCTGCACCCCTGCCATCCCGGAACGCCAATGGCAAGGGCAAGAACAAACCAGAGCCGGCTCTTTGGCAGATATGTCATAGGTTCACATTGACCTTTTCATTGTTGAAGTTCCGAGGCCGTTCAGTAACAACGAGCCCAACCACTCGCCTTTGTCCACCAGCGATTCCTTTGGCCCTGCCTGCAATATCCAAAGATAGATGGTGGAATTTAACATCCCATGAAACGCCAACGAGGTATCCTTGGGGTTCACCTTGCGGAATTCTCCGGCCTTGATACCCTCCTTGATGAGATTCGCGACGAGATCGATTTGCGCCAAATACCGTTTCCACACCCGCTCGCCAAACGCGCTTTTCACCGTCCATTCAAAGCCACTCCACTCGGAAACATAAATACGAAAGAACGCACGGTTTTGGTCAGCAAAGGCTAACTTCACTCGAACCACCGCACGTAATCTCTCCTGGGCTGAAACAGAGCGTTGCGTGGCTTCCTCCAAAAGACGGAGTAATTCCTCCACTTTTGCTTCGACCAGAGAGATATAGATCTCTTCTTTGCTTTTAAAAAACCGGTACACCGTGCCCATGGCGAATTGAGCAGCCTCCGCAATCTCGGCCATGCTGGTCTTAAAAAACCCGTTTTGAGAAAACTTGCGCTCCGCCGCTAAGAGAATTTCTTCACGCCGGGCTTCATATTCCCGCTGCTTACGTTGGGATCGCTGATCTGTGGCAACTTTCATATCAATACTTCAATCCTTTTAATCCTGAACTTCATTCTAAAAGATGAATGCTCATTCTACAAGATGGAATAGCCATTCATCTATCGGAAAATTAACCATCGAAGTTATGTA
>JAOUGQ010000272.1 GCA_029865515.1 Nitrospirota bacterium | reverse complement strand
TCCTGGCCACCAAAGAAATCATTGATTGCTTGAGCGGTTCAGGGCTCCGGGTGCTGACCAAAGCCTATTCGTTGGGTGATCGTATCGAAATCGGGGGGATTCGTGGAAACGTGGTCGACCACAACGCCTTGACTACCACGGTGTTGGAAATCGGACCGGGCCAAACCTCTCACCAATACACCGGGCGGGCCATGGTCATTCCCAACAGCTTTATTTTCGATCACCCCTTGACCAATGAAACCTATACGAAAAAATACCGCCTTCACATTGTGTCGGTCCCGCTGAGTACGGACGACGACTGGAGGACAGCCGAACGCCTCCTCCTGCAGGCCGGAGAAGAAGAAGCCGCCCCGTTTATCGAGGATGCCCGTACCTATCTCAAAAAACTCGAAGGCCAATTATGGTTGGACGCTCCCTCGGTTGAACCCCGGGTCACCATTCAGTTGCCGGAACCCGGCCGCATCAATTTATTACTCCGCGTGCCCTGCCCGACTCAATATCCCTCCCGCCTGGAACAAGCCATACTTCGAAAATTTCTTTCTGAATTTTCCTTTGCCCCGCGCATACTTACACAGGAATCTCATTCTTCTCATTAATATTCGATTGGCCTTGCCATGGGTCTCTATGGTAGAAGATGAGACGTTCGTTTTACGTTTCAGCTTCCTCGCTGAAAAGTCCTTCACTCACACATTGCCGGTTACATTTGCCTTAATGCCGGGGCGGTTGTGTTGTATACGGCTGGGAAGGACAACTGAAATTACCCATTCAGGAAAGGCCTACGCATGATTGTCGATACTCTTGAAAACGATCCACTGTGGTACAAAGACGCCATTATTTATGAACTCCATGTTCGGGCATTTTGTGATAGCAACGCCGATGGCATCGGCGATTTTAAAGGGTTAGCCCAAAAACTCGATTATCTCCAGGATCTGGGTGTGACGGCGATCTGGCTTCTGCCCTTTTGTTCATCTCCCCTCCGGGACGATGGCTATGACATTTCAGACTACACGAACATTCATCCGCATTATGGGACACGGCGGGACTTCCAGGCGTTTGTGCGGGAAGCGCATCGCCGGGGATTACGCGTGATCACGGAATTGGTGGTGAATCATACCTCGGACCAACACCCCTGGTTTCAACGTGCGCGTAAAGCTCCCCCCGGCAGCAAATGGCGGAATTGGTATGTGTGGAGTGAGACCCCTGATCTGTATTCGGACACCCGCATTATTTTCAAGGATACGGAACATTCGAATTGGACCTGGGACCCGGTAGCCAAAGCCTATTTCTGGCATCGATTTTTCTCCCACCAGCCGGACCTCAATTACGATAACCCTGAGGTCCAAAAGGCCATCTTTGAGGTGTTGGATTTCTGGCTGGAATTGGGTGTGGACGGTTTGCGATTAGACGCCGTGCCCTATCTCTTCGAGCGGGAGGGCACCAATTGCGAAAATCTTCCGGAGACGCATGCGTTTCTCAAAAAACTCAGAACGCACGTCGATAAAAAATTCCAAAACCGCTTCTTTCTCGCGGAAGCTAATCAATGGCCGGAAGACGCAGCGGCCTATTTCGGAAAGGGCGATGAATGTCATATGAACTTTCATTTTCCCCTGATGCCCCGCCTCTTCATGGCGATGCAAATGGAAGACCGCTTTCCGATTATCGATATCCTGGACCAAACCCCCGCCATCCCCGAAGCCTGCCAATGGGGGCTCTTTTTACGCAATCACGACGAACTCACGCTTGAAATGGTCACAGATGAAGAACGGGATTATATGTACCGCGTCTTTGCCCATGATAAGCAGGCCCGGATCAATCTGGGAATCCGGCGGCGGTTGACCCCGCTCCTGGGGAATGACCGGAAAAAGATTGAGTTGATGTACAGCTTGTTGTTTTCGATGCCGGGCACGCCGGTCATCTATTACGGCGAAGAGATCGGGATGGGAGATAATTTTTATTTAGGCGACCGGAACGGGGTCCGGACACCCATGCAATGGAGTTCAGATCGCAATGCGGGATTTTCCTACGGCAATCCCCAAAAACTCTATCTGCCGATTATCATCGACCCTGAATATCATTACGAAGCGGTAAACGTCGAATTGCAACAAAATAATGCGCAATCACCCCTCTGGTGGATGAAGCGCATTGTCTCCCTTCGCAAACGCTATAAGGTCTTCGGACGGGGATCCATTGAATTTCTCCATCCTTCCAACCGGAAAGTCCTGGTTTTCCTTCGACGCTACCAGGATGAAACCATTCTTGTGGCCGTCAACTTATCCCGTCACGCGCAATGGGTCGAACTCGATCTGGCTGAATTCAAGGGACGACGTCCCTTGACATTATTCGGGCGAAGTAAATTTCCGGCCATCGGCGATCTCCCGTATCTGTTAACCCTGAGCGGCCATGCCTTCTACTGGTTTGTGCTGGAACCGGTTGCATCGGAAACACTCGAGTTGGCGGGGAAGGTGGAACACGGGTTACCCACCATCACCATTGGGAAAGATTGGGATCACCTCATCCAAAAACGGGAAAAGGTCAAACTGGAAAATATTTTGCCTCAATACCTGCAGGGCCGACGGTGGTTTGGCGGCAAGGCCCGCATCATGCAATTGGTAGAAATCACGGAAGTGATTTCTGTTCCGCAAGAAGATCCCTTAGCCCTCCTCGCCCTCATTCACGTGGAATACACCGAGGGAGAACCGGAGACCTACCTCCTGCCCCTGCTGTTTCTCCCGGCCGATCGGATGGCCCCTCTTTTGGATTCGCCGGCAGCCATTGCACGCGTGCGGGTTAAAATGAAAGACGGCGAGCAGGAAGGCCTGCTCATCGATGCGATGTGGGATCGGGAATTTCAAAAATTTCTGTTGGACAGTATTTCCCGAAACCGCCGGTTTAATGGTCCGGAAGGGGATCTCGTCACTCATGCCATGAAAACATTCCGACGGCAGCTTCTCAAAGAGATTCCCACCCTGGAACCCACTTTGCTCAAGGGAGAACAAAGCAACTCCTCCGTGTTGTTCGGGCATCAATTCATCTTAAAGCTGTATCGACGAGCTGAGGTGGGCGTGAATCCCGATTTTGAAATCGGCCGTTTTTTAACCCAAAAGGGGTTTCCTCATATCGCCCCCTTAGCCGGAGCCATCGAATATCAACGGGACAACGGCGAACTCCTGACGTTTGGTATTTTGCAACAATTTATTCAAAACGAAGGAGACGCCTGGCGCTATACGCTGGATGGCCTGAGTCGATATCTGGAAGAAGCCTTAACCCATCCCACCGCCATCACGGCGGCGTCCATTCCTCATAAATCTCTAATGGCTTTAGTGGACGAGGATATTCCGACCGGCCCCCGCGAATGGATCGGCCCGTATCTGGAGGAAGCCCGGTTGTTGGGTCTCCGAACAGGAGAACTTCACGCCGCGCTCGCCTCCGATTCCGAAGATCCGGAGTTTAAGCCTGAACCGTTTACGGATTTTTACCGTCGGGGCCTGTTTCAGAGCATGCTAGGAACGGTCAATATGAATTTCCCGCTTCTTCGCTCCCAGGTCAAATCACTCCGTGAGCCCGTGCAAACCCTGGCGAAATCCGTGCTTGAAGGAGAAGGCCGACTTCGCAAACGTCTGTTATCGATACGGGATCGCAAACTCAAATGCGCCCGCATCCGCTGCCATGGCGACTACCATCTCGGGCAGGTGTTGTATACCGGCAAAGATTTCATCATCATTGATTTTGAGGGGGAACCGGCCAGGCCGTTGAGTGTCAGACGACTCAAGGAATCCCCCCTGCGTGACGTCGCGGGGATGCTACGTTCATTTCATTACGCGGCGCATGCCTCCTCGATCGGATTGGTCGAGGGAGTCCGACCGGAAGACTTTTCCTTACTCGAACCCTGGGCCCGATATTGGCAACTCTGGGTCAGCGTCAGTTATCTCAAAGCGTATCTGTCGGTCAAAGAAGCCAGAGAAATTCTGCCCGCGTCATTCGACGACATTCAAATCTTACTGAATGGATATTTACTCCAAAAAGCCATCTATGAACTTGGCTATGAACTCAATAACCGTCCTGACTGGGTGCGGATTCCTCTGGATGGTATCATCCAGATTTTAGAAGTTGATTGATCGTCCGGATGACTGGGGCTGCACGGGAAGCAAGTCTGACTTGCGGGTGATTGACAAAACGCCTCAGGTCTTATTCGAAGAGAACGTATCACGAACCCCCTTTTCACGAATATCCAAAGAGCTAACCACGAAGGAGTGCCTCATGCCCAATATGCCCAAAAACTTACAAACCCTGATCATTGGACATGTCGAGCCTGAACTAGATGGGGGCCGGTATCC
>JAOUGQ010000271.1 GCA_029865515.1 Nitrospirota bacterium | reverse complement strand
CCTTCCAGTTTTCCCCCTCCATATTTTTCCGTCATGCCTTGTCGGCTCTTGACCTTCCTCGGGGATGTTGATTGTTTTGCCTTCTAGGAAATCTCAAAGGGATTGTCTTTTTTTTCGCTACGGAGGACCGTCAGAGACGGTTCCCTGGGTCTTTGTATTCCTATCGGAAAACCGAAAACAGACAGAACTGCATGGGCTTGGGCAGAACGTGGGACGATGAACAACTTTTTCTAACGACAGCTAAAGAATGTCGATAACTAAACCGAAACTCGAATATACCGCATTTGTTCAGCTGAATAAGGAGAGTAGAAATGAAGAGATTTTCCCTTTTTCAGGAGACGTGTTTGCCTGGTATTTCAAGGCCTTAGATGTAAGGAGCGCATCATGATTGATACCGGTATTAAAGTGTTGGTGGTGGACGATATGTCCACTATGCGTCGGATTGTCAAAAATGTGCTGCGACAAATTGGGTTTTCGGACATTATTGAAGCCGAAAATGGACAGGACGCCCTGACGAAATTAAAAGCCGGCGGGTTTGGACTGGTTGTCTCGGATTGGAATATGCCGGTGATGCAAGGCATTGAGCTGCTGCGGGCCGTTCGAGCTGATGCGGAGTTAAAGGCCCTTCCTTTTTTAATGGTGACGGCGGAAGCGCAAAAAGAAAATTTGATTGAGGCCGTCCAAGCCGGGGTTAGTAATTATGTCGTGAAGCCTTTTACGGCAGAAGTTCTGCAAGGCAAATTAGAGAAAGTATTTGCCAATCTTCAGTCGCCTAAAACGTCATAACGGCACATCGTCCCTTCCAGACATAAAGGAGACCTCTATGCTTGTGGATCGCAGAATAGAGACCGAGGTGGCAGGCGACACAGAAGAGATGCCCGAAGAGGCGTTTCATGCAGAACGGTCGATCAATGCGGAAATGGAGGAATTGACCAAGTATATCGAGGTGATCACTAAAGCTATTCGAGAAATGGAGTGTCCGGTGACGTCCACCTCGGATCAACTGCCTCAGGCCACTTCGCATTTGCATGATCTCGCAAAGATGACGGAAGAGGGCACTCATCAGGTTCTCAGCCTGACGGAAGAGCTTGAACACAATCGAGGGGTGATGCAACGCAAGTTAGAACAATTGCGGGCCAACGTTGCTGGACACGCGGTGAAGGATATTGATGCGATTTTGGAAATGGTGAAAGCTGATGAAGTACGTCTCTTGAATATCCATGTGGCCCTTTCATTTCAGGATCTCGTGGCGCAACGGGTGGCCAAGCTCGTCACCATTTTAAATGAGATTCAACATAAGTTGCTGAAGTTGGTAGTCATCTTCGGGATACAACAGAAAAAAGACGGAGAGGGTTCCAAAGGTGAGGGACGGGGCTATGAAATGCTGCGTCAGTTGGAATCGTCGAAAACTACGGCGCTTAAACAAGATCTCGTTGATAATATCATGTCAGAATTTGGATTTTCTTAAGCAGCCATGCCCGAGGGATCGACAAAGAATAATGGTGTGGCAAGATGAAGAGCTCTACGAGCCTGCAACGGGTGATCTATGAATGAGGAAATGAAAGAAATACTTAACGATTTTTTGGCCGAAAGCTCCGAAATGTTGGAAGCGCTTGACCAGCATTTTGTGAAATTGGAAACGGAGCCTTCTAATACCGAACTGTTAAACGAGATTTTTCGGTGTATGCACAGCATGAAAGGCTCTGCAGGATTTCTCGGGTTTACCCATTTGGTGGAAGTCGCGCATCAAGCGGAGAGTTTGTTGAATAAGCTTCGGCAGGGAGAGATGTCGGTTTCCCCTTTCATTATTGACATTATTTTGGAAGCCGTGGATGCGGTAAAAATGCTCCAGTCTGACATTCGGGAAACTGGAGAAGATTCTCATGTGGAAACCCAGCTCATTGTTAATAAATTGGCCCTAACCATGGATGCTGCAGATGACCTGAAACTTTTCGGTTCCTCCCCCAAGGCGGAGGTGGCGACAGTTGTCCCTTCTGATCAATCTCCGTCTCCGGTGGAGATTCCATCCTCTTCCCTAGGTGGGACCAACGGGGATCCCTTCTTGTCTCCCCTTCCGGGTCACCCATCGGTTGAAGAGGCCGCTATGATCGGAGGAACGGCAGAGTTGGCAGAAACGACGGCTCTATCAGAAGGGACCACGGGATTATCGGAAGTGTTGAATAAAATGAAAGAAGCCGCGTCACGAACGGCTCAGTCCGTCACTGCCCCGGTTGGTAAACCGCCGGCAGGAAAAGAAGAAGATCAAACGGTCCGGGTGGAAACCAAACGGTTAGACCATGTTATGAATCTGGTGGGCGAATTGGTGTTGGGTCGCAACCGACTCATGAAGCTCGGGTTTGGACTGGAGGAGCAATATGAGATAAATCCACTTGTCCGGGAGTTAGGAGTCACATTGGCGCAACTCAATCTCGTGACCTCCGATTTACAATTGGCGGTGATGAAGACCCGAATGGTCCCTATTCGGAAGGTGTTTTCACGATTTCCCAGGTTGGTTCGGGACTTAGCCAGTAAGTTAGGCAAGCAAGTGCGTTTGGAGTTAGTGGGAGAGGATACGGAAGTCGATAAGTCCGTGGCGGATGAATTAAGTGATCCGTTGGTTCATCTGGTTCGGAATTCTATGGACCATGGATTAGAAACGGCTGCCGATCGGAAGCGAAATGGCAAAGGTCTAGAAGGGTATGTGCGCTTATCGGCCCACCAGGAAGGTAACAGTATTGTGATTCGTGTCGAAGATAATGGGCGCGGGTTACAAGTTGAAAGAATTGCCGAAAAAGCCCTCGCCAAAGGCCTTATCGCCCAAGACGAGCTGGATACCATGAGTTCTCGGGATATCATGAATTTAATTTTTCTTCCGGGGTTTAGTACGGCGGAGCAAGTCAGTGATGTGTCCGGGCGTGGAGTGGGCATGGATGTGGTTCGTACCAATATCAGTCGAATGAATGGGAGCCTGGAATTAGATTCGGAACCCGGCAAAGGGAGCCGAGTAACGATTAAGCTTCCGTTGACCGTGGCCATTATTCAAGCTCTGATGGTTGAGGTGGAATGTGCCACATTTGCTATCCCGTTGGCCTCCGTGGTCGAGGCGGTCAAAGTAACAAAAGAAGAAATTAAAAGTGTGAATGGACAGGCGGTGCTGAATCTTCGTGAACGAATCCTTCCGCTCTTAGATCTGGGTGAGACGTTTCATATCCCGAATGCCCGTTCTGGTGATGAATGCTACGTGGTGGTGGTCACGATCGGGGAACAACAGTTTGGAGTCGTGGTGGATCGTTTGCGTGCGCAAGAGGAAGTCGTGATCAAGTCGTTAGGGGAATTTTTGGCCAATGTGCAAGGCGTGGCGGGGGCGACCATTACAGGAGACGGCAAGGTGGTGTTGATTTTGGATATGGCCGATTTAGTGCGTGAAGTGCGCACCCCGACTTATACCGGTATGCGCTAATGCCGCTTGCCCGGTTGGAAGGACGAATGCTGTGTTCCAGCGGGATAGTCCGGAAATGGTGGAGTTGATAAAGAAGGATGACCTGCACCACGTCTGATGAATAGACGACTGAGGACTGAGGAGAGCATGATGGCGAAATGGATGGCGGAAATTGATCAACGCACAAGACTGGCTGGGGCCAATAAAATGGAACTGTTGATGTTCCATTTAGGGACCGAGGAAATTTACGGCATTAATGTGTTTAAGATTCGTGAAGTCACGAAGGTCCCACCGGTGGTGAAAATCCCTGATTCCGATCCCCGAATCCTTGGATTGGTGAACCTCCGTGGAGAAAATATTGCTTTGGTCGATTTGAAGCATGCCATTGGACTCGGGCCCTTGAATCCTGTTGGAGCCAAGCTGATTATTGCGGAATATAACGATAACAAACAAGGATTTCTGGTTGCCGGCGTCGATCGTATCATTCGTATGTCGTGGGAACGAATTCAAATTCCTCCTCAGATGGTGCAATCCAGCCGGCAAGGGGCTGTCACGGCTGTCACCAAATTGGAGGATGGTCGGATGGTGCTGATTCTGGATGTGGAAAAGGTTTTGGCTGAACTGCACCCACGAAGTGAAGAGGAAATTCTGATTGGTATTGAAATGGTCAAGGAATTGGCCGGAAAACGTGTCTTGGTCGCCGATGATTCGATTGTAGCCAGAAAACAAATTATCAAAACGTTGGAACGGTTAGGAATGAAATATGAAGAAACGCAGACGGGAAAGGAGGCCCTCACCCGATTGCGGCATTATGCGGATTTGGGTGACAAAACGGAACGCACCATTTCCGATTTTCTGGTGGGTGTGATTACGGATATTGAAATGCCGGAAATGGAC
>JAOUGQ010000270.1 GCA_029865515.1 Nitrospirota bacterium | reverse complement strand
AGAGACGACCGGAGTTTGCAAAGAAAGTTGTCTTTTCATTTGCGGAAAACTGTGCCGGTTATACTTCTCAAGTGGCGTTATATCCCACCACAAGGCCAAACCCGAATTCATTGGTTATTCAACGGCTTGTCGATCAAGATTTCGTTAAAGGTGAGCTCTGGCAAGATCGTCTCATTCAGATCATGACCAGCCCGGGATGGACCATTACGCAAATAGAAGAATGGTTGAAAGTCTGGCTGGATGCGTTCTTCAAGGTTGTGGGTCTCAATAAGTCATGCGATACGACCAAGAAAAAGATGTCAGGACAATATCTCGACCTTATTCCGCGCAATATGATCATTGATGAGAATGGTATGCCGACATTTATTGATCAAGAGTGGGTGTTTGGTGAAGACCTTGAAGTGGGTTATGTAGTTTTTCGTGCTCTGTTTTCTTCATTTTATGCCATAGGCTGGATAGCGCAGACGGGGGAAAAGACTTTTCCTTCGATTCTCTGCCTCATCAGGGAAATTGGACGAAGGGTGGGGTTTGTGTTTACGGACCATGATGTCAAACGTTATCACGAACTGGAATGTGACTTTCAGCAGCTTGTGGTAGGGAATTGTAGGCTCAGTTACGGAGTGATGGCCACAAGGCAGTTCCGTGTATCCAATACGCTGTCGTCTTCTTATAGTCATGGTGCGGATGCTCATGGACAAATTGTTGTCCTTAAGCAAGCATTGTTGGAAAGAGAAAAACTGATTGTGGAACTTACACGAGCGGTAACGGATTTAGATGAGCAGTTCGTCCGCCTCAATCGTGTCCTGTCTGAGAAGGAGCTAGCTAAAAAATCCCTGGTGCCAATGAGTAACCCAAATGGTAGAGATTGCTCATCAGGACCAAACACTCAGCAACTTCCACTCATTGTGGCCATTGTTAATGATCCAATTTGCAGCCAAATCCGAATATTTCAGGCACTTACTGCGAGCGCAAAGAAATCTTGGCTAGGAGGAATGGTGAAAATTGAAGGAGCGGAAGGGAGCCATCCTCAGCAATTACCAAGTGGTCCAGGAACGGTATGGATCGTTCAGCGGACTTGTCGGATTGATGCCCATGATATGGCTATCGCCCGTTCGGCTGGCACCCGCTTGGTGCACGATATAGATGATTTGCTCTGGAAAATCCCGGAAGATAATCAGAACCATCAAGTTGTCAAAAAATGGCTTGTTGACCATATGATGAAATTACTTGAATTGGCAGATTGCGTGACCACCTCTACCACGCCCCTACGGATGGCATTGGAGAGGGTAGGAATTAAGGCCACTGTCCTGCCAAATTGTTTGGTGGCTGAAGAGTGGAAAAATTTAGCTCCTCGTCGAAGGGCGGGTTCCAGGCCTCGTGTCGGTTGGGCTGGGCAAGTAGGAGTGCATCGTGCTGATCTCCATTTCCTTGGGTCCGTTTTCGAAGATTTAGGTGATGAGGTTGAATGGGTAATTTTAGGAGAGGTGCCGGAAGATTTACGTCGGAGTGGGGTTAAATCTGAAATTCATGGGATGGTTCCCTTAGGAGAATTTCCAGCCAAACTGGCGAGTTTGAACCTGGATCTTGCTTTAGCTCCATTAGCATTAAATGAATTTAATGAGGCAAAAAGCGATCTACGTCTATTGCAGTATGGGGTGTTAGGGTATCCGGTCATTGCCACTGATATTTATCCCCATCAGATTGCTCCAGTCACGCGCGTGCCCAATACTCCTCAAGCTTGGGCTCGAGCTATTCGGGAACATCTTTATAATCAGGATTGTTCCGAGAAAAAGGGGCAAATATTGCAGGAGTGGGTTTTAAAAAATCGAATGTTGGAATACTGGCTGCCTCAGTATCGAGATGCGTGGTTAGGAAAAGTGGTGAACAGTAGCGATCCTTCAGCTATTTCCGAAATTGTGAACAACGAGTCTCGCTCATCTGCGATTCCATATTTTCAAAATGGCAAAACTGAATATGAGTGCTCCATTATTATTCCGGTATGTAATCGTGGGGATTTGACGAAGCAATGCCTGTTGCATTTGGCAGAGGTGACTGAAGGATGTCATTACGAAGTTATTGTTGTGGACAATGCGTCTACGGATGGGACACAAAAATTTCTGGCTTCATTAGGTGGGGATATCCAGGTGATTCGCAATTCCGAAAACCTGGGATTTGCGAAAGCGTGTAATCAAGGCGCCCAGGCCGCAAAAGGGAAGCATTTGATTTTCTTGAATAACGACACTATTCCACGCCCGGGATGGTTGTCAGCATTGTTGGAAGAGGTTGCTCTTCACTCCGATGTTTCCATTGTGGGTAGTAAGCTTTTGTATCCCAATAATACGATTCAACACGCCGGAGTGGTCTTCTCTAAGAACTGTCTTACTCCGTATCATATTTTTAATGGGGCTCCCGGTGATCTCCCCGCCGCCAATGCTCGTCGGGAATTTCAGGCTGTGACGGCAGCCTGTTTCCTGATTCGCAGACAAGAATTTGAGGCTGTGGGTGGATTTGATGAGGGGTTCAGAAACGGATTTGAAGATGTGGATCTGTGTTTGAAAATACGAGAGAGGGGACGAAAAGTTGTCTATCAGCCCAAGAGCGTTTTGTATCATCTGGAGCATCAAACTCCTGGGCGCAAAGATCTGGAAGTCGAACGGCATAATGGGAATCTCCTTATGAGTCGATGGGCTTCAAAGATAGTGGTGGATGAAGACCTGTATACCGTTCCGGAAGGATATGCTAACCGGTATTACTTTCGTGACGGGTGGCTTCGGCAGAACCTCGAACAATTTCAGAATGAGGTGGAACGCACGCAATGGAAACGAGTTCAGAGGGTGCAGGAACTTTTATTAAACCGGCGATATAACGCATCCCAGGGCTTGAAGAGCCAGATCGATGGTGAATTGCATGCTCTACTTTCGGATGATAGGGAGTGGCCAGAAGATAGTGAAGTTCTCAGATGGGCAGCCAAACTCTGTCAGTCATTACAGCTCCTTGAGGGGGAACGGGCGTTTTTGAATCGGACGCTGAGTCTTGGGGAAAATCGAGAGGTACGGGAACAGTTGGCCACACTGGCCCTCAAGATGAAAGATCTGTCTGAGGCAACTCAACATGTCCAGGCTCTCCTTCGATCTGATCCTGAGAGTGGCTCAGGTCATTGGTTGCAGGGTATTTTGTTGATGCAATCCCAAGAATGCTCAGAAGCCGTGATGTCTTTTCGGCGAGCCATCCGGTGCGGCTATGATTCTCCAAAGGCCGGCATCGGATTGGGAATGGCTTGTATGGGAGTTGGAGACGTTGAAGAAGCCTGGAGGGTTTTTGAACAGGTTGTGGCAGAACATCCCGACGATGCCGAAGGGATGAATGGGTTGATCCAGTCAGGAACCTTGCTGCAACGGTGGGATGGCTTATGTCTTCGGCTCTCACGGTATGTCGAACGAAATCCCGCTGACTGTGATATGCGCTTTGCTCTGGCCGGAGTAGAATTTCGTGCGGGCCGAATGGATTCCGCCAAGCACCAGTTTGAGATGTTGAGTCTTCTTAAGCCAGACTATGAGGGATTAACAGATCTACGCGTTCTGTTGCAGACCGAGCCTCTTGGCCTGCATTCCCTGGCGACATAAGAAGGGGAAATTATTGCCTAGTCGAGTCATTCTATGTCCCGAGCGCTCTTAATTCAATTAGCTCGGTTGGGTGATCTGGTCCAATCCCTTCCCGTTCTAACCTCCCTGCAATCCGTCCATCCCGGACAACCACTCGACCTGGTTTGCCCTGCTCCGTTGGTTTCGCTTGGAGAGCTTTTCCCTTGTGTGGACAGGGTTTTTCCTTGGAAGGGTGGAGAATGGCATGAATTGGCCACGTCGACGATGGCGAATTGCGACCAACGGCTTATCCAGGCCAAACGATTTTTGTCTGAGTTTGCCATGTCGCCATATGCGCTGGCCTATAATTTGAATAACCATCCTCGGGGGATTGTTGCTGCCCATTTATTGGGTGATCGGGTCATTGGTCCTGGCGAGAATGGACCTTTGAATCGGACGCTTCCGGCATGGGCGGGGTATTTGCGTCAGATCGCTCAAGATCGAGGGAACAACCGTGTACATTTAGCGGATGCCTTTTGCGGGTTGTGCCGGGTTCTCCCGCCAGCAGACATTCCATCATTGAAGGCCACAGAGGTTCAATTACCGCTTGAACTGGAACGGATTGTGAATGCTCAATCTTCTGTGATCATTGGGATTGTTCTTGGTGCCGGAGACGCCGACCGTCGAATTCCCCTTTCTGTGTGGCAAGACCTGATTGCCGTATCTGCTGAGCGCATCCCCCAGAGTTATCTGTTCTTGATCGGGGGA
>JAOUGQ010000269.1 GCA_029865515.1 Nitrospirota bacterium | reverse complement strand
GGCATGATCCATATTGTCAATGCTCATATGGAGCGGGCGTTGCGGGTGATCTCGGTGGAACGGGGAAAAGACCCGCGGGAGACCGTGTTGGTGTCGTTCGGGGGTGCAGGGGGGCTGCATGCGTGTGCCTTGGCCAGGGCCTTGGGTGTCCCGCATGTGTTGGTCTCACCCATGGCCGCGACGCTTTCGGCGGTAGGAATGTTGGCGGCGGATGTGCAGCTGGATTACGTGCACACGGTGATGTTGTCCGGTGATACACCCTTTCAGATTGTCGATGAGCACACACGAGAACTGGTTTGCCAAGCGGAAGAAGATGTCATGCGGGAAGGTATTTCCCCTGAACAGGCGATCATAACCCGAACGATTGACGTCAGGTATGTCGGGCAATCTTTTGAATTGAATGTGCCACTGGCTCTTCAATTCCGCCAAACCTTTGAGGATCTCCACGAGAAACGCTATGGCTATTGCCAACAAGATGCCCCAATTGAAATCGTAAATGTCCGCGTTCGGGCCATTGGCCATGTGACGCCGCCGCCGATTCCCACAGCGCCCTTAGGGTCTGCCGATCCAACTGCAGCCAGGTGGGAAGAGCGTCCGGTGGTGTTAGGTCAGGGTATTCAGCTCGTGCCACATTATTGGGGAAACCGTTTATGTCCTGGGCATGAAATTTCTGGACCGGCGATTCTGGTGCTGGAAGATACGACGGTCTATCTTGGGCCGACCGATCAGGCTCACGTTGATGCCTATGCAAATATTCTCATTCAGGTGGGTCCTACCGATGGATGATCCGATTCGAACGGAAATCATGAAGCATCGCTTGGTGTCCGTGGCTGAGGAAATGGGCGCGCGCCTTCAGCGGGCGGCCTTTTCGCCGAACATTAAGGAACGTCGGGATTTCTCTTGTGCCGTCTTTGATGCGTCGGGAAACCTCGTGGCTCAGGCCGCGCACATCCCTGTGCATTTGGGAGCAATGCCTCTGTCGGTTCAGGCCTGCCTGGAGTCATTGACGTTTCATCCCGGTGATGTGGCCATGGTGAATGATCCGTATCGCGGGGGCACGCATCTGCCGGACATTACGGTCGTCTCTCCGGTATTTGTCGAAGACCACCAACTCCAAGGGGTCTCGCCTTCCGCCACCCTTCTGGGCTTTGTGGCCAATCGGGCGCACCATGCCGATATTGGTGGGATATCCGCCGGCTCGATGCCCTTATCGCAGGAAATCTATCAAGAAGGTGTCATCATTCCCCCGGTGAAGCTAATGGTTGGAGGCAAGAAGAATGAAGATATGTGGCGATTTTTTCTGGCCAATGTTCGCACACCGGACGAACGGTCAGGGGATTTGCGAGCCCAGTTGGCCGCCAACCGGATTGGGATTGAACGAATGACGGGATTCGCCGAACGGTTCGGCGTGCACACGCTGTTAGCGGATATGGACGCCTTGCTCCGGTATAGCGAACGGATGACCGGTCACTTGATTGGGCAGTTGCCCAATGGCTGTTACCGCTTTGAGGATAGTTTAGATAACGATGGATTTTCAGAAGAGCCTGCAGTCATTCGTGTGGCGATCACGATTGACGGGGAGCAGGCTACCGTCGATTTTTCCGGAACCGACGCGCAACGGCCTGGCAGTATCAATGCCGTCTATCCGGTCACGTTGTCTGCCGTGGCCTATGTTTTCCGGTGTGTCTTGGGGTTGGACATTCCGTCCAATAGCGGATGTCTGCGTCCGATTGAGATTATTGCACAGGAAGGGACGCTCGTGAATGCCCGGCCACCTGCGGCCGTGGCCGCGGGAAATGTCGAAACCTCTCAGCGGATCGTCGATGTGTTGCTGGGGGCGATGGCGCAAGCCTGTCCTGATCGCATTCCGGCAGCCAGCCAGGGGACCATGAATAATCTCACCATCGGCGGGTGGGATGAACGACGAGGGCGACCCTTTGCCTATTATGAAACGATCGGAGGGGGAATGGGTGCGGGACCCCAAACTATTGGGGCGAGCGGTCGCCACTCACATATGACCAATACATTAAATACCCCGGTTGAGGCCTTAGAGTATGCGTATCCGTTCCGAATCTCCCGCTATGCGTTGCGGGAAGGGTCGGGAGGCAGGGGACGGCGGCAAGGAGGAAATGGCCTCCTGCGGTCCTATGAATTTCTTCAACCCGCCGAGGTGACGGTGTTGTCCGACCGCCGGATCACCCAACCGTATGGTCTGGAAGGAGGCGCTCCCGGACATTCGGGTCGCAATCACTTGAAGCGAAACGGAATTGGCCAGGAGGTATCTGGGAAATGTTCGTTCTCCGTCGAAGCCGGAGATGCCCTCATCATCGAAACCCCAGGCGGCGGCGGATATGGAACTATGTAAAACCGTCTGAATGAGATTACCCTACCCCTTCACCTAGCCCTCACTTCTGCGAGTTTTCTAGAAGGGGGCTCTATTTTTTTCTTGTACTGCCCCTGCATAGGCAAAACCGGGGGTACCCTCCCTAGCACAGTTGGTCATCTTCTTTGCTCCCAGCGGGGTGTACACCAAATTGGGGGAGGGGTCAGTCCGGGGAGAATCCCTTTTGGTAGAAGCCTAGCATCTGCTAAGCGATGAGTGTGTGTAGGGATTGACGGAAACCGAGCATGCCGTATTGGGGAATCGGATAACTGGCTTGCGACTAATCAAGATATTCCTGAACCTTGCCAGACCATTGAGCACACTCTGGCAAATTAATGGCAGGCCATTTTTCACAATTTTGGGGTCTCTTCCCTCAGTTGGACTTGCTGCACGTTTGCAAAGGACCGCTTAGGGCTGTCCTTCACAACGTTTTTCCTTGAAAAATTGCCTAGCCGTTTCTTCGAATCCCCTGAAACGAGTTTCTTGACCAATCCTATTCCGATTTCCTTTTCTCCATCAAGCTGCCTTCCTCCCACGTCCTATGCGCTTTTAGGAATTGGTCATCCATAGGCAAGCGCCATGTGTGAAATTAACTATAGAACCCTCTTTTAAGATGCTTAGCGTTATTGTCATAAAAGTTCAGAGCTTACTGTGTTCTGAGATTAAGTCGCATGCATATATGCGTTAAGAAGATTAGATGGGAGATTTTCTTGTCGTGATAACCGAACAGTTTGCGGAGGATTAAATGACGAATCTTTTTCAATACCAGAAGTATCTAAATGGATACGAATTTTTTCAGGAAACTTTGCAGGTGGGATATGCCTCTCACCCCAAGGGCAACTAAAGGGTTGATTTGTCGCGACTATTGGTAATTCTGTTTGTAGTCTTTTGCTGTGGCCTGGGGATTGCTTATGCAAATTGCTCAATGGGAGTGTTTATCAATGATGAAAAATGAGTATATCCAAAATTCTTTATGAACCATTTTAGTCATAGGTTCGACAAACATAATCAATGGAACGGTAAGGTTAAGCCAATTCACATTTCTGATGCGTCTTACTCTGTCCGGCGCATCATGAGGCAACACCATAGGACAGAAATAAGGAGGGGATGTCATGCGAGCAGTAATCAAGCAACTATCAGGCCCAAGGAGTCATCAGCTTTCTATGCCTAGAAGTCTTTCTTGGGGGCTGCGGGTCCTAGGCTTTGTGGGTTTGGCCTCATTTGCCATAGTGGCTTTGACGGGTCCAGTCTGGGCTGGTGTGGGGTGTGATTTAAATGTTCGGGTGAATAACCACACGGCCCACTCGATCATGGTCTACGGGGCCTCTAAAAGTTCCGCCAGTAAATCCGGGCTGAATCTCTGGAGCCCGCTCACGGGGATGGTCGATTCCACATTAGATTCTGAAAATTCTGGAGCCGCGTCCCATTCGAAGCAAGCCGTGGAACTTCAGCTTCCGTGTTGGACCGGAAAAGTGGATTTCAAGATTCAGTATCTTGATGGAAACAATCTGAAGTGGACACGTCGTGACGGAGTTGAGATTAAATCCGGAGATACTATCCAGATCAACATTAATAACTAGAACAAAGAGTAACCGTAGAATTTCAATTCCAGCTTAGCTTGGGAATTTAATACTTCAATGGGTCTTTCAGAGGAGAAGTCAGGAAAAAGTCGCTAGGAGTTTTCTCGCCATGTCCGGCACCTTGCGAAAAATAATTTTAGGACGGCGAAAAGGAGGAGGTTGCGTGATGAGCATTATCGGTTTTAGACAACGGAAAGAAGGCAGAAGGAAGCATTTGGGTTTCGCCAATTTCGAAAAATGGGTTCGTTTCCCGGCTCTGGTTGCCCTTGCGGTACTTGGAACGGTGGTGGTAACGGGGCCAGTTCATGCCGGTTGCGGGTTAACCGTCACCTTCGACAACGACTTGAACACCTCGATAAAAATTTTAGAGGTGGATGCCAAGACGACCACCGGTTC
>JAOUGQ010000268.1 GCA_029865515.1 Nitrospirota bacterium | reverse complement strand
GTAATCACAAAGGAGGCCCCAAATTATCGGGCTGACTAAGACCTGTTTCTCTCCGTAAAGCACCAGGTCCCATGCTGACGATTTTTCGCTCATCCTTATGCACGCTCACCACGATACCATTGTCATTCTGGATTTTGGCTCCCAGTATACGCAACTCATCGCACGGCGGATACGCGAATTCCATGTCTTCTCCGTCATCCTCCCCTCGCATGCAACGGTTCAAGATATCCTCAGCTATCATCCCAAAGGGATCATTTTTTCGGGAGGTCCGGCCAGTGTCACACAGGCCCATTCACCCAAAATAGACAACCATATTTTTGACCTCGACATCCCTATTTTGGGCATCTGTTACGGCATGCAACTGCTCGCCCACCAATGTGGCGGCACCGTCAATCCCACACCTCATCGGGAATTCGGCCGGGCCGATCTGACCATCGATGACAACACCAATTTGTTTCTTGGCCTGGATACGGCAACCGCCTTTCCAGTATGGATGTCCCATGGAGATTCGGTCCAGCAACTTCCTCATGGATTTCATGTGATCGCCCATACTGCCCATGCCCCGATTGCCGCCATGAAATCCTCAAAAGACTCGCACCAGCTCTTTGGCATTCAATTCCACCCCGAAGTCGTCCATACCATTCACGGGGCGACCATTCTTCAAAACTTTGCACGTCACATCTGCCACTGCGAGCCAACCTGGACGATGGGGTCTTACATCGAGGAAGCGGTCACGGAAATCAGGAAGATTGTCGGTAACGGCAAGGTCATCTGTGCACTCAGCGGAGGCGTGGACTCCACAGTAGCCGCTGTTCTGGCTCACCGGGCAATCGGAGACCAATTGACTTGCCTCTTCATTGACAACGGGTTCATGCGAAAAAATGAAGTCGCACAATTACAGACAACCTTCGATTCGGCCTACCACATGAAGGTTCGCATCGTGGATCATGGGGCCGCCTTTCTCTCAGCGCTTGGACGCACCACTGACCCTGAACGCAAGCGAAAAATCATTGGCCGCCAATTCATCAAAGCGTTCGAACAGGAAGCCGTGTCCATGGGAAAAGTCAATTTTCTCGTTCAGGGAACACTCTATCCGGATGTCATCGAAAGTTTGAGTGTGAAAGGCCCATCGGCAACCATCAAAACGCACCATAATGTCGGTGGTTTACCGAAGCGGATGAAATTCAAACTCATTGAACCCTTTCGAGAATTATTTAAAGATGAGGTTCGCCAATTAGGATTGGAACTGGGTCTGCCGGAGGATATAGTCTGGCGACAACCCTTTCCAGGCCCTGGCCTCGCGATCCGCATCATTGGCTCGGTCACAGCGCAGCGCTTAGCCATTCTTCGTGAGGCGGATGCCATTGTCCGTGACGAAATTGAACGTGCCGGGCTGTCAAGAATCATCTGGCAATCGTTTGCCGTCCTGCTGCCAATTCAAACGGTGGGCGTCATGGGCGATCAGCGGACATACGAATCTGTCATTGCCATTCGCGCTGTTACCAGCACCGATGGCATGACGGCCGACTGGGCCGTGATGCCACAAGAGGTGTTGGGAAAAATGTCCAATCGGATTATTAATGAAGTGCAGGGGATCAATCGGGTGGTGTACGACATTAGCTCAAAACCTCCAGCGACGATCGAATGGGAATAGGTATGGCTCAGGCAGAAAAGACAGTCCGTTTGCAAAAAATCATCGCCCGTTCCGGGATCGCCTCCAGACGGAAGGCTGAGGAACTGATCCAACAGGGCCTGGTCACCGTCAACGGCGAAACAGTCATGACGCTCGGGACCAAAGTCGATCCGGTGCATGACCATATCAAGGTCAATGGGCGGCACCTCAAGTCCCAACCACCCGATATGTTTCTCATGCTCAATAAGCCGTTGGGGTATATTTCCACGTTACATGATCCTGCTGGCCGCCCCACAATCAAAGCCCTGGTCCCTAAGCCCTCTTTACGGTTATTTCCCGTGGGGCGTCTGGACTATGATAGTGAAGGCTTACTGCTGCTCACCAATAACGGAGATATTGCGCAGGCCTGTCTGCACCCCGCGCACCATGTCCCTAAAACCTATCTCGTAAAAATCAAAGGCATCTTAGAAGATCCGGAAATCCAACAACTTCGACACGGGCTGATGTTGGAAGATGGGCCCACGGCTCCCGCGCAAGTGAAAAAGGCCGGGAAGGCGGAGGCGAATTCCTGGGTGGAAATCACGATCCATGAAGGACGCAAACACCAGGTTAAACGCATGTTTGAGCAGATTGGCCATCCCGTCATCCGGTTAAAACGCATTCAGTTCGGGCCCCTGAATCTTGGAAGCCTTCCTCCTGGACAGACTCGCTATTTGACGGATAAAGAAGCCAACGCCTTGCGGCATTTACTCATGGCACCTGCAACACCACCCCTGCCAAAACGCCAACCGGTGAGAAGTACGGGAAAATATCCTCCATCCAAATCTGCGGTTCCATCGCGGCCACGCTCGGCAAAACCGAACTCCATCAGAAGCAAAAGCACACAAAAGCCTGGAGGAACGACAGGCCAGCCACGACCACGCCGACCACCCATAACATCCAGAACCCGCGTCAACGTCAAAACTTGAGTATTAAACATTTTCAGCTTCATATTCTTCTGTCATACGATATCAGGCGTCGGAAAGGATCCTACCGGTGAAACGATCTCATCATTGCGGTGAATTAACCTTGACACACGTCGGCCAAACCGTCACCTTGGCCGGCTGGGTCGCCAGCCGCCGCGACCATGGGGGAGTCATGTTTATTGATCTTCGTGATCGCTATGGCCTCACGCAAATCGTCTTTGATTCAGAACACCATCCCGCCGTGCATCAGTTGGCCGATCGCCTCCGCAATGAATATGTAGTGGCAGCCACCGGTGTGGTGACAATCCGCCCGGAGGGTTCAGCGAATCCTCATATTCCGACGGGCGCCATAGAAATCCGCGCCACGTCAGTAGTCATTCTCAATGAAGCCAAACCCCTTCCCTTCGCGCTTGACGATACCGTGACCACCTCTGAGCCCCTTCGTTTAAAGCACCGGTATCTGGACCTTCGGCGGCCAAGGATGCAAGAACTCCTGCAACTCCGAAGTCAGGTCTCGCACCTCGTGCGGCAATACCTGCACGACAACCAATTCATAGAGGTGGAAACACCCATTCTCACGAAAAGTACTCCAGAAGGCGCACGGGATTATCTCGTGCCCAGTCGAGTCAACCCCGGTGAATTTTTCGCCCTACCCCAATCCCCGCAACTCTTCAAGCAGATTCTCATGATCGGGGGAACCGACCGCTATTTTCAAATTGCTCGATGCTTCCGTGATGAAGACCTGCGGCTGGATCGACAACCGGAATTCACCCAAATCGATCTGGAAATGTCCTTCGTCGACCAGGAAGATATCATGCAACTGACTGAACATATGGTCAGATTGGTCTTCAAAGAGACCAAAAATATTGATCTCCCTACCCCCCTACCCCGCCTGTCGTTTGAAGAAGCCATGGGACGCTATGGGACGGACAAACCGGATCTTCGGTTTGATCTGCAGTTACAAGATCTGAGTCAGTTTGCCAAAACCTGCGACTTTAAAGTCTTTCGGAGCGCAGTAGAAACCGGGGGAATGGTCAACGCCCTCGTCATTCCTGGTGGTAATACGTTTACCCGAAACCGGATCGATAATCTTATTGAGACCGCAAAAGAATTCGGAGCCAAGGGACTCGCCTGGGTCAAGATAAACGATGAGGGCAAGCTGGATTCTTCTATCGCCAAGTTCTTCAATGCCGAGGCCTTACGCGAAGCGCTCCCGGCGGCACAAGCCGGCGACCTGCTCATTTTTGTCGCGGATCAGGCACCCATCGTCCACCAAGTCTTAGGCCGTCTGCGCCTTCTACTGGGTGAAGAGCTCCAATTGGTAGACAGAAACCGATGGGAACCCCTGTGGGTCATGGACTTTCCCATGTTTGAATATGACAAGGACGCGAAACGGTATGTAGCGTTGCACCACCCCTTCACGGCCCCTCACACAGAAGACCTGTCGCGACTGGAAACCGATCCTTTGCAGGTTCGAACACAGGCCTATGACCTCGTCTTGAATGGGTTCGAATTAGGAGGAGGCAGTATCCGGATTCACGCGCCGCAGGTCCAGTCAAAAGTCTTTGACTTACTCAATATCTCCAAAACAGAGGCTCGGGAAAAATTTGGATTTCTCCTGGATGCCCTCGAATCCGGCGCACCGCCGCATGGAGGGATTGCACTGGGATTGGATCGATTGGTGATGTTGCTCGGAAAGACGGAATCGATTCGGGAAGTCATCCCGTTTCCCAAAACACAGAAGGCTCAATGCCTGATGACCGAAGCCCCCTCCCCGGT
>JAOUGQ010000267.1 GCA_029865515.1 Nitrospirota bacterium | reverse complement strand
AATCCCCACCTGGCCTAAACGGATAGAATGTCCGATTGAGACCTTTCCGAGATTGTGAATGAAGATCGGAGTGCCATCTTTGACGGCAACCACGGTATTGGCAATATCGTCCAGGCTGTCGATGAAACCCACTCCCCGGACGTTATAGCTTTGAGGTCCCAGGGCTAAATAACTTCCGCCCACGTTGGCGTTACTGTTTGCCAGGGCGTCTTTGATTTGTGGCAGGGTGATTCCATAGGTGAGTAAGGCGCCGGGATCCAGGTCCACATGATATTCTTTGGTCGTGCCTCCGAAGCCGGTGACATCGATGACGCCTGGTACGCGTTTAAATTCACGCCTGACCTGCCAATCCTGTATGGTTTTGAGATCCGTAAGGGAATGGTCCGGTCCAACCAGTTGATACCGGTAAATTTCCGCAATGGCCCACCAGGGAGACAGTTCCGGTTGAACCCCTTCCGGCAGCTCGACGGCTTGAAGCCGATTCAGGATTTCCTGCCTTGCCCCGTACCAGTTAGTTCCAAAATCAAAATAGACTTTGATTTCACTCAGGCCAAATAACGATAACGAGCGAGTGTTGGTCAGATTGGGAATCCCCTGCATGGCTGTTTCGATGGGGATGGTGATGATCCGCTCCATTTCCTCGGCCGACCAACCAGATTTTTGGGCGATGACTTCGACAAAGGGGGGCGAGGGGTCTGGGTACGCGACGACATCCAGAATATGAAAGGCATACAGACCGCCAAACAATAGAATCAGTCCGAGGGCACACACCAGGGCGCGCTGAACGAGAGATAATTCAACGATTCGGGCAATCATGGCTTGGTGGGATGGGTAGGGGAAGGCGATTGGGTGGAGGAGCCCCCTTCCTCTTGATTCATAGCCTGGCCTTTGAGGAGCACCGCGCCTTTGACGACAATCGTTTCTCCCGCTTTCAAACCATCAAGGACGGCAACCTGCCCTGCAGAAGGCAAGCCGATTTTCACAGGGCGCTTCATATACCGGTTATTCCCTTCGGCGACATAGACAAACATGCTTCCATCGATTTCCACCACGGCATCCTGTGGGATGAGTGGCAAGGTGGTCTCTTGACTCAACCGGACATTGAGTCTGGCAAACATGCCCGGTTTGAGTTTATGGTCTGCATTATTGACGACGGCACGGAGCTTAATGGTCCGGGTGGTGGGATCCACCAGATCACCTATGGCGGAGATCGTGGCCGAAAACCCAATGTCGGGATAGGCCTCCACGCTTACGGTGGCACTCTGATCCACTTTCACGAGTCCGAGATCTTTTTCATACACATCAGCAATGACTTGAACTTTGCTGAGGTCTGCGACCGTAAACAAGACCTGTGTGGGATCTCCGTTTACCGATTGTCCCGGTGTGACTGTCCGGTCGACGATGGTGCCCGCAATCGGACTATAGATTTGATAGGACGAGGTAATGGTTTGCTGTGACAGAGGTTTTTCCAGCTCTTCCTTGGGAACCTGTAAGGACAGGAGCCGTTCACGGGCTCGACGGAATTCAGCTTTGGCTTTAATAAAGTCATTTTCGGCTTGTTTGAGGTCTTTTTGGGGGAGGGCCTTTATATCATACAAATCTTTTGCCAGTTCGTATGCCCGATTGGCGTAAGATAAATCAGAATGTTCTTTGATAAATTCCGAGTAGGCTGAAGCAATTTCCGGGCTTTCGATCGTCACCAGAAGGCCCCCGGCCTTCACAAAATCTCCTAGCTTGCCATGGATTTTTTGGACCCGACCCACTAATGCCGATGAGACCTTTGAATAGCGGTCTTCCCCATACGAAACTTTTCCGGCCAAGCTTAACACGGGGTGTGACGGTCCCACGGCGACAGTGGCTGTGGTGATTTGTCCCTTTGACGAAGGTGTACCCGATGGCGCAGCTGCTGAAATCGTCGTTGGGTGTTCCGGATGCTCGGAGGTCGCTGAGGATTCAGCAGGACTTTGTTGATTGCAGGAGATGCAGGTCGTCGTGATCAGCAGTAAACCGGTGAGCAGACGGAAAAAAGTGTTCATGTGGTGATGTCCTGCCCGGTGGCTCGTTCTAGGAGGAAAAGATTTCGCTGGTACTCAAACAGGGCCTCCAAATAGTTTTGGAGAATGGTCTGCGAGGTGCGGGCGGCATCCAACACATCTAAAAGCGTGACTCCACCCTTTTGATAAGCTTTTTCAAGAATGAAAAACGTGGTTCTGGCATCGTCCAGCACTCCAGCCTGATAGGCCTCCACCAGGCGTTGAGATTGCGTCAAATTCCGGTAGGTCACCTCAATTTCATTTTGCACTTCCAGCGTTGTTTTATGAAGATCGACTTGCGCTACCTGTATGGCGATTTCGGCCTGGGCGATACCTCCCTGATTCCGGTCAAAAACCGGGAGCGGCACTTCCAAGGTGAGGCCATACAATTGTTGGTTGCTCCCGCCTTGTGGCCCCTGGATGGTAAAACTGCCTCCGACAACAGGGTCGGGAATCCGGAGCGATTTGGCTAATTTTAAATTGGCTTGTTGTTGAGAAAGGACGAACCGTCTGGCCTGAAGATCCGGACGTTTATCCAAGGCCTCCGTTCGGAGCCTGTCAATATCAGGGGTCACGCGTTTGTAGACGAGGTCGGAGGTTAACACCAGATCGGTTGTGGGAGGGAGGGCCAGGAGTAACCGGAGGTCGTTGAGAGCCGTTTGGACTTCCTGGGAAAATCTGATGACCTGCGCCCCAAAGTCTACGGCCTGGAGGCGAAGACGAATGAGATCCACCTCTGCGATGAAGCCCTTTTTAAAGCGTAATTCGCCAATGGTCAAGATCCGATGAAATCGCTCCTGGTTATCTTTAGCGAGATCGAGACGTCTGGAAGCTAATTGAACCTGGAAATATGCGTCTTTCAAGGCGAGCGTCAGCTCGCGAATGGCATCTGTGAACGTCGCCTCGGCAGCCTGGATGCCATACCCCGCGCTTTCAATCCGGTAACCACGTTTGCCGGCCAACAGAAACATCTGTTCGATTTGAGGCGTGAGATAGCGTGTGCCTTTGAAGGTTTGCTGCTGGGTAAATGCGGCCCCCCCAAACAGGGAAAGGACCGGGTTGGGGAAGAGTTTGGCTGTAATAGCTAACCCTTTGGCATCGTCAATGCCGTATTTCGTCATCAAGAGATCGAGGTTTTGTTTGAGGAAAAGGGAAACGGCTTCCGTAACATTCAGCGAAAGAGACGAGGGTGGTGCCGGTGGAATTGAGGAGATCGGCTCTTTGGCCAAGAGTTTTTGAGGTGAGAAGGCCAACCCCAACATGACCATCAATATCATCCCCATCATGAATCGTAAGGATGCAAATGGGACGAGGACGGCTTTGATCTGACTGAGCACGCTATCAGAAACCAAGTGATACACCATAAAGTTCGGGGCCTTCCGGAGCAACATGGGCTTAGTGAAGTGGCTTTGAGGTAAAAGGTCCATAGTCAGAGTTTCAAGTCGTTGGTCAGGTGATGGAATATATGCGTTATCCAATCCTTTATCCTATCGCAACTTTTGATTCAGGAAAACGATAGCGCATGTGAACGGGCGGAGTGAGGGAGACAAGCCCGACCAGGAGAGGTCCAAATCTCCCGAGGAGCATACTGCTCAGAATAATGACTTTCCCAAAGTCCGTTAAGTTCGCCGAGAGACTGAGCACACCTCCGTCGCCGACCGAAAACCCAACCGTTCCCAATGCCGAGGCCACTTCAAACATGAGCGCTAAAAAAGGCTTATTTTCAAGGTAGGAGAGAAGAAACGTGAGCGTGGTGAGAGTTCCAATGGCCAGGAACATGATGGCCAGGGCCCGTAACACGAGGTGAGGGGGCATCCGCCGGTAACGAAACTCCACATCAAGGCGTTGTCGAAAGACGGCCCAGACTGACAGGCACACAATGCCAAATGTGGTGGTTTTGATTCCCCCGGCCGTTCCACCTGGTGACCCTCCGATGATCATGAGTAAAATCAGCATATACAACGTGCTGGGGCGAAGGAGGCTCAGGTCCAGCGTATTAAACCCTGCGCTCCGGGAGGATACTGAATGAAATGCAGCCACCATGGCTCCCTCCGCGGGAGCTTGCGAGCCAAGGGTGGCGGGATTATTCCATTCCATCAGGTAAAATCCAATGGCCCCGATCGCCCATAAGCCTAAGGACACAAGTAGGGCCAGTGACGTATGGGTTTGAATCCGATATCGCTCCCTTCGGTAATAGCCGAGCAGATCGCGGAAGACGATAAACCCGATGCCGCCCAGAAAAATAAGGGCACTGATGGAAACATTTACCAGGAAATCGCCACGATAGGGTATCAGGTTTTGAGAAAACGTCGAAAACCCCGCGTTATTAAAAGCGGAAACAGCGTGAAAGATTCCATGTCCAAATGCGTCCAACAAGGGCATATCCCGGGAAAACCGCA
>JAOUGQ010000266.1 GCA_029865515.1 Nitrospirota bacterium | reverse complement strand
GACGGACGTTGATCCAACCCGCTTTCCACATGTAATCCCTTTAAGGAATACCGCTCAGGAACTTTGGTGATGGCCTTATTCACAATGGTCTCCAAGTCCTCTTCAAATAATTCCTTCTTTTGGTCCGCCAGGCGCTTGAAACGCTCAAAGGCCTCTTGCAATTCCTGATCAGAAAGGGTGTATCCCAGTGTCGCCAATTCTTCCCGAAAGGCATGTCGACCAGACAATTTTCCCATGACCAGACGACTTTGTGTTAAGCCAACGGATTCCGGTCGCATGATCTCATAGGTACTTTTGTCTTTGAGTAACCCGTCCTGATGAATGCCGGAGGTATGCGCAAAGGCATTGGCTCCGACTATCGCTTTGTTGGGTTGAACCAACATGCCGGTGATATTGCTAACCAGCCGACTGGTTTTGGAGATTTCCTCCGTGTGAAGCCTGGTATCGGCCTGGTAAAAATCGGTTCGGGTTCGCAGCCCCATCGCAATTTCTTCTAACGAGGCATTGCCGGCCCGTTCACCAATCCCATTGATCGTACATTCCACCTGGCCGGCCCCGGCATAAATAGCTGCCATGGAATTGGCCACAGCCAATCCTAAATCGTTGTGGCAATGCACCGAAATAATGGCTTTCTCCATTCCGCGAACCCGCTCCCTCAACGTCCGGATAATATGTCCAAATTCCTGAGGAGTCGTGTACCCCACCGTATCCGGAATGTTGACCGTTCCGGCTCCAGCTTCAACCACGGCTTCCACGACCTCACAAAGATAGGACAAATCAGAACGGGTAGCATCCATGGGCGAATATTCCACATCCTCCACGTAACCACGGGCATGGCGGACCATCTCCACCGCCCGTTTCAACGCTTCCTCACGGGTCATGCGAAACTGATGCTTCAGATGGATATCCGAAGAAGACAAAAAGGTGTGGATACGGCATTTAGGTGCCCCTTTGAGGGCCTCCCAGGCCCGATCAATATCTTCCGGTTTGGCCCGGGCCAAACTGCAAATGACGGGACCTTCCACTTCCTGGGCAATGCGATGAATCGCTTCAAAATCTCCAGGTGAACTGAAGGCAAAACCGGCTTCGATGATATCCACATTTAACCGGGCTAATTGCTTCGCCACGAGGATTTTTTCCTCGATGTTCATACTTGCGCCAGGAGACTGCTCTCCATCCCGCAACGTGGTATCAAAGATTCGAATCATCCGTGTCATAGCCAATTTCCCTCAAACCTGGTCTTTATATGACGTACAGTTTTGCTATCTCGGGATCAGTTATTTATGAAATCCGTTCGGAGTCCCCTCTTCGGCGGGTTTTTTCCCCATGATTCCTGCCACAAGCTTCCATCCTTGTTCCAGCACGCCTGAAAGCGTATATGCGGCAAAGACGACAAAAAGCATCGCCTGGGGATACGCCAAGACCGCCATGAGAATAAGGACGGCATAGACCAAATAATTAAAATGGTGGTGTTCCTGAGTTTTCAATTCCTTCAGACTGCGGTAGCGAAACGTACTAACCATGAGAAATGCAAGCACGAGCGTCAAGACGATACCAAGAATCGGCTTCACATTCTCCCCTATCGGCATCACATGCTGAGCAAAAATCACCAACGTCGCAATCACCCCGGCAGCCCCTGGAATAGGCAGACCCGTAAACGGCTTGCCTTCTCCGCCTGTCGTCGCCAGAACATTATGCCGGGCCAAACGCAACGCGCCACAGGCCACAAACGCGAACATCACCGCGGCACCCAACATTTTCGGTGGACTGAGCGCCCACGAATACATGAGCAGGCCAGGAGCAACACCAAAAGCCACAACATCTGCCAACGAATCATATTGCAATCCGAAGTCACTCGTACTTTTCATCAGACGAGCCGACGTCCCATCCAACACATCGAAGACAATTGCCACGAGAATCGCGATGGCTGCCGCCCCATAATCCCCGTTAAAGACAAACAGAATAGATGCCAGACCGCTAAATAAATTTCCAGTGGTCAGGAGATTCGGGATCAGATAGACCATTCGTCGTTTTTTAGGTTGTTTCATGAATGCTCCACGCATAGCAACTCCGCCAGGATAGACGACCCTCCCTTCACCTTTGCGCCAACCTTGACTTGAATGGCGCTATTTTGAGGGAGGTACACATCCATCCGTGATCCGAAACGAATAAGTCCAAACCGTTCACCTTTTTCGACCTGTTCACCGGGCACGACCCAACACACGATTCGTCTGGCAATCAAGCCGGCAATTTGCACACAAAGAATTTTCTTCCCATCGGAACGCCGGAGCATGAGAGCATTTTGCTCATTACCAGCCGAGGCCTCCGGCCGGTTGGCCGCCATAAATTGCCCTGGCGTATAGACGACATCCTGCACAATTCCCTCAACCGGCATGCGGTTGATATGCACATTGAAGACATTTAAAAAAATGCTGATTCGGACACTCGGTTCTTTCAGGAAGCGGTGCTCAAACTCCTCTTCCACCGCCACGACAGTCCCATCACCAGGAGAAACAATAAGATTTTTTCCCTGCGGAATAGTCCTGGCGGGGTTTCGAAAAAACCAGGCGGTAAATACGGTCAAAGACCCCATCAGGCAAGTGAGACCAACCCACCCTGCCACCCAACAACCCAGGGTCAACAGAGCACCACCCGCGATAAACGGGATGCCTTCTTTGGCAACAGGAATTCCTTTCGCCCGATCAGCCATAGGTGAAAGGCCTCACGTCCTGCAACATTCCATTAATTTTTCTTTTTATCCACAAGCTGATCTTTTTGGAGCCAGGGCATCATCCCCCGTAACCGTGCCCCGACTTCTTCAATCGGATGCTCTTCTCCCTTTCGTAGCAGCGCGTTATACACAGGGCGGTTAGCCTGGTTTTCCAGCACCCACTCCCTGGCAAATCGACCACTTTGTATTTCGCCTAAAATCTTCTTCATCACCTGTTTGGTTTGACTGGTCACCACTCGTGGGCCTCGTGTCACATCACCGTATTTTGCCGTCGTGCTGATGGAATAGCGCATATTGGCAATCCCACCCTGATAGATCAAATCCACAATCAGCTTTACTTCATGCAAACATTCGAAATACGCCATTTCAGGTGAATATCCCGCTTCGACCAACGTTTCAAACCCGGCCTGAATCAATGAGGTGAGACCTCCACATAAAACAGCCTGCTCTCCGAAAAGATCCGTTTCCGTCTCTTCTCGAAAGGACGTTTCAATCACGCCGGCTCTGGCCCCGCCAATAGCACTGGCATAGGCTAATCCAACCTTGGCGGTATTGCCGCTGGGATCCTGATGAATCGCCAACAAGCACGGCACCCCGGTGCCTTTGGTATATTCCGATCGGACAAGATGCCCGGGGCCCTTGGGCGCCACCATGAACACATTCACATGGCTTGCGGGAAGAATTTGGCCGAAATGGATATTAAACCCATGGCCAAACGCCAGGTAGGCTCCCTTTTTTAAGTTTGGACCAATATCTTTGCTGTAGATGGCGGCTTGCGCTTCATCAGGAGCTAAAAGCATCACCACATCGGCATCTTTGACCGCATCCGCGGTCGGCATGACTTTCAAGCCGGAAGCTTCTGCTTTGTTCCATGACGAGCCTTCACGACAGCCTACCGTGACTTGAATACCGCTGTCCCGCATGTTTAAGGCATGAGCATGCCCTTGACTGCCGAAACCCACAACGGCCACTTTTTTTTTGGCCAGACTTTGTCGATCCACGTCTTTTTCATAAAAAATTTTCATGATGCACTCCTCATATGGAAATGTAGATAGTCCCTTCTCGTTCCGTCGATCAGGGTGGACGGATACCCATTTATGAAGGCGGGTTGGGTCGGTCTGATTAATTCGCTTTCGCTAGCGGTCGGGATTGTGCTTGCGCAGGGCGTGTCGGTTCCCGCCCAATGGCAATCCGGCCGGTTCGTACCAGCTCTTTGATGCCAAGCGGCTGCAGGAGGTTGATGATCGCCTGAACTTTGCGCACATCCCCCGTAACTTCAATAGTGTAGCTGGTTGGAGAGGAATCCAGAACATTGGCTCGAAAAATATCTGCAATACGCAGAGCTTCCGCTCGATCCTCTGGACGGGTATGGACCTTGATGAGCGCAGTCTCTCGTTCAACAAACTCGCTTTCGCTGATATCAACCACTTTAATCACATCAATCAGTTTATTCAGCTGCTTCATAATCTGTTCAATAATCGGCTCATCCCCCTTGGTCACCAATGTCATCATCGAGACAGAGGGATCCAGGGTCGGAGCCACGGACAAACTTTCAATGTTAAATCCCCGTCCGCTGAACAGACCCGCTACGCGAGACAATGAACCGAATTTATTTTCTAACGTCAACGAAATTATATGCTCCATAATACCCTTTTACGGTAGGCCCTAAGCCGTGATCACGGAATCTGAATCCGCCTGAGTCCCGATTCTTTGCAT